>CAIYXG010000131.1 GCA_903930035.1 uncultured Actinomycetes bacterium
CGCGGCTGGACCATGGCCCCCGACCTCCGGGCCGGGTTCGAGCAGCGGTTCACGTGGACCCGCCCGGACGGCCGCACCATCCACTCACAACGCGCCACCGACCACACCCGGGCCGCCCAGGCCACACCAGCCGCACGGGCCGCATGCTCTGCACGGGGGACGGTCGCCGCAGGGGCCGCCGGCGCCACCGGACCACCGGGCTCCTCGCGGGAGTGACCGGGAGTGACCGGGAGTGACTGGGAGCAGCAGGCCTGCAGCGCCGTTCAGGAGGGGGAGAGCCGCGCCCGGAGCGCCGGCTTGTCGACCTTCCCCGAGGCGTTCAGGGGGAGCTCGTCGAGCACGACGACCTGTTTGGGCCGCTTGAAGCCGGCCGTGCGTCCGGCGGTCCATGCCACCACCTCGTCGGGGTCGACGGTCGCGTCCTGGCGGGCCACCACGACCGCCACCACGCGCTCGCCCCAGTGGTCGTCGGGCAGGCCGACCACGGCGACGGCAGCGATCCCCGGGTGGGCGCCGACGACGTCCTCGACCTCCCGCGAGCTCACGTTCTCGCCGCCGGTGATGACCAGGTCCTTGGCCCGGTCGACCACGAACAGGTAGCCGTCGGCGTCGAGCCGCCCGACGTCGCCGGTGCGCAGCCACACCGTGCCGTCGTGGTCGGCGAACCGCGAGGCCGCCGTGGCAGTGGGGTCCTCCCAGTAGCCCGGCGTGACCTGGTCGCCGGCCACCACGATCTCGCCGACCTCGCCGGTCGGCACCTCCGACCCGGCGTCGTCCACCACCCGCACCCTGACGAGCGGGCCGGGCCGGCCGGCCGCGCCCAGTAGGCCGGGCCGGTCGCCCACGGACCGGCGGTGGTCCTCGGCGTCGAGGAACACGGCGTTCCCCGAGAGCTCGGTCATGCCGTACCCCTGGGCGAGGCCGCACCAGGGCACTTCGTCGAGGCAGCGGCGCAGCAGGCCGGCCGGCATGGCGGAGGCCCCGTAGGAGATCTGGCGGAGCCCCTGCAGCGCCCCCGGGCCGGGCCCGTCCAGCAGGGACGACACCATCGTCGGGGCGAACGAGGCCACTGTCACCGCCTCGTCCCGCAACGCCGCCGCCACCTGCGCCGCGTCGAACTTGCGCAGGAGCACCACGGGGCGGTGCCGCCGGTGGGCGACCAGCACGTTGTACGCCGCGACGTGGAAGAGCGGGAAGCAGAACAGGTACGTGTCGTCGTCGGTGAGCGGTCGCGCCGCGGCGGTGTTGTCGACGGCGGCCAGCAGGCTGCGGTGGGTCAGGACCACGCCCTTCGGCCGGCCGGTCGAGCCGGAGGTGTGGATCAGCCACGCCCCGGCCCCGGGGTCCGTCGCGGCGGGCGGGCCCGGAGTGGCCGTGGCGGCGCCGACGGGGTCGTCGGCGTCCAGGTCGACCACGTGGGTGAACCGCCCGAGGAGGCCATCCAGCCGGTCGAGGTGCTCCCGCGTGGCCGCCAGGACCGTGGGGGAGGTGGCGTCGACCAGTCCCGCCAGCTCGTCGGCCGTGTGGCGCACGTTGCCGAACGTCAGCACCAGGCCGGCCCGCGGCGCCGCGTAGAGCAGCACGACGACCTCGGGCCGGTTGTCGGCGACCACCAGCAGCCGGTCGCCGGGGGTGGCCAGGTCGCCGAGCGCAGAGGCGGTCCGGGCCACCTCGTCGGCCAGCGCCGCGTTCGTCCAGCGCCGCCCCTCGAACACCAGCGCCGTCCCGCCGGGGTCGTGCCGCGCCGAGTCGTCGACGATGTCGTGGAGGAGCACGGCCCGACAGTACGCCGCAGGCCGCGCCGCAGGTCAGACGACCCCGGGCATCCAGTTGCCGTGGAACCCGAAGGGCACCCGGCGCGGCAGCCTGACCCGGGCGACCGGGCCGGCCGTGACGTCGCGGGCGTCGAGCACGACGAGCTCGGTCGTGCCGACCGACAGGTCGGTCACCAGGTTGAGGAGCCAGCCGTCGTTCTCGGCCGTCCCGTCGGGGTCTGCGGCGAACACCGGCTCGCCCGACGAGTGGGTGGGCCCGTAGACGTGGGTGGCGCTCGTGCCGCGCTCGAGGTCGTACTGGATCACGCCGTCGAAGCGCACGCCCTTGGTCACGTCCCACTCGCCCGTGTGGGCCTGGGTGCCCCAGCGGTGCTTGCGGCCGTTGTAGGCGTCGTTGATGCGGGGGAAGTCGCCCGGCTCGTCGTCGAGCTGGGTGTCGGTGACGGTGCCGGCCGCCTGGTCGATCTCCCAGCGCCACATGTTCGGCCGGACGTCGTTGCTGACCGGTGCGGTGTCGCCGAACGCCGTGGGCATCTCGGGGGAGCGGCAGCCGTCCACCACGATCTTGCCGCCCTCCTCGTACGCGTTCAGGAAGTGGAAGACGTAGAAGGGGTCGACGTCGATCCACGTGGTGTCGCTGCCCTCGCCGTCACGGGGCATGACACCGATGCGGGCACCCTGCTCGGGCGCCCAGTAGATGCTCGGCCCGGTGCCGGTCATGAGCGCGTCGCCGTCGAAGATCGCCGGCAGGTCGAACCACACGACGTAGTGCTCGGTGGTGGCGAAGTCGTGCATCATCACCGACCGGCCCACCGGCACCTCGGTGCTGCGCACCAGGTTCCCGGCGGCGTCGGCCACGTGGTAGCGGAGGAACGGCGGGAACGGCGAGTAGCCGAAGAACAGCATCTCGCCGGTGGCCGGGTCCCACTTGGGGTGCGCCGTCATGGGGCCCTGCAGCGCGCCGCCAAAGGTGTACTCGCCGACGGTGCCGAACGAGTCGTCGATCTCGGTGGGGTGGGCCCCCTCCATGAGGGCGAGGTACTTGCCGCCGTGGCGGACGACGTTGGTGTTGGCGGTGTTCTTGAAGATCCCGCCCTCGCTGACCGCCTCGGCCTCGGGGATGGTGAACTCGGACAGGCCCCCGTAGACGGCATGGCCGACCTTGCGCTCGTAGGTCAGCCCCCGCGACTCGATCCAGCGGTTGGCGTACCGGACGCCGCCCTCGCCGTCGAGCACCAGGCCGTGCAGCATGCCGTCGCCGTCGAACACGTGGTAGCGGCCGGGCGGCGGGAAGACAGGGTTCGGGCCGTTGCGCAGGTAGGTGCCGCGGAGCCCGGCGGGCAGCTCGCCCACCACCTCGAGGCCGTCGTCGTCGCGCTCGTCGAAGATGGGCTCGTACTGGCCCACCAGGTACGGGTCCGTGACGCCGGTCCAGAGGTCGTCGGTCGCGGTCATGTGCAGCTCCCCAAGAGTCGTCGCAGGTGTCCCCACACCCGCGTCCGCACCCTACCGGAGCCAGGTGAACGGCGTTAGGTGTCGTCGCCCAGCTGCGCGGCGGCACGCAGGTGCGCAGCGAGCGAGTCGACGGTCTCGTGGGCGTTGAGGCCGCTCGGGTTGGGCATCAGGTAGACCGGCCGCCCTCCGAGGCGGACCGGCTGCTCGCCGGCCACGGCCTTGGGGTCGACGGCCGCCCGCCACCCGGACAGCCCGAGCACGCAGACCGCGCCGGGCTGCAGCCAGCCGCAGAGCCGGTCCAGCCGGGCGGCCCCGCGCCGGAACTCGTCCTTGGCGACCTGGTCGGCGCGCGCCGTGGGGCGCTTCACCAGGTCCGTCATGCCGATGCGGCCCTCGTCGAGGAGCCGCAGCGGGTCGCGGTCGACCTGGGCGAGGCCCGCGGCCAGCAGCGCCGGCCACGCGCGGTTGCCGGGCCGTCCGAACCCCACGCCGCAGTCGGCCGAGTAGAGCGACGGGTTGAGCCCCACCAGCAGCAGGCGCATCCCGGGGCCGACCAGGTCGGCCAGGGCCCGTCGGCGCCGGAGCGTGAGCCCGACGTACCCCTTGGTGGTGTCCTCCAGGTCGACGCGGTCCACCACGTCGAACCCGGCCCCCTCGACCACGGCGTCGAGCAGCTCCTCGGTCCAGAGCGAGAACGACCGCCCGGCGAACGGGTCCTCGTCGTAGGACTCGTGCTCGGCGTCGCCCAGGAACACGCTGACGAAGGCGGTCCCGTCCGGGCGCACGACGCGGTGCAGGTCCCACAGCGCCCGCGGCACCAGCCGCCGGTCCAGGTGGACGAACGACTTGTTGGCCCACGCGGCGCCGAACGCGTGCCGGCGGAACGGCAGCGCCCGGAGGTCGGCCTGGACCCCCGGGCTGGACGGCGCGCGCCGGGCCGACAGGTCGAGCATGGCCCGGGCGCCGTCGACCGCGACCGTGCCCGGCGGGAGGACGGGCAGGTGCCAGCCGGGGCCGCAGCCCAGGTCCAGGCACGGGCCGCCGGCGTCCAGCGCGCGCCGGCCGAACACGACGGCCTCGTCGAGCCGGCCCGGCCGCTGGTCCTGCCACTCGTCGGCCCGCTGCTCGTAGACGTCGAGCGTGGCCCGGTGGGGGTCCGGGGGGCCGGGGTCGTTCATCGTCCGGCGACCCGCGCCGCGAGCCGGCGCATCCCGGCCAGCCACCGTTCCCGCTGCGTGGCCCGTGCCGCCTCGTAGTCGGCGACCTCCGGGTGCGGCAGGACCAGGAACTGTCCGGTCCGGACCGCCGCGACCACCGCCGCAGCCACCTCGTCGGGCTCGAGCACGCCCTGGGCCTTCACCGTCTCGGCGGCCAGGGACGCACCGTCGTCGGGGGACGCGGTGCCGTCGCCGGTGCCGAACAGCATCGGGGTCCGGACGCCCTGGGGGCACAGGCACGAGACCGTGACCCCCCGGTCGCCGTAGGTGATGGACAGCCACTCGGCCAGGCCGACCGCCGCGTGCTTGGTGGCCGAGTAGGGCGCGTCCCCGACCATGGTCAGCAGTCCGGCGGCCGAGGCGGTGGTCACCAGGTAGCCCTGGCCCCGGGCCAGCCAGTGGGGGAGCAGCGCCCGCGCGGCGTGCACGTGGCCCATCACGTTGACGTCCCACGCCCGCTGCCAGACCTGCGGCGGCGCGTCGACCCCGGTGCCGGTGGCGATGCCCGCGTTGGCGCAGAACAGGTCGACGGCGCCGTGCCCCGCCACGAGCCGGTCCACCAGCGCCGTGGTGGCGTCACCGTCGGTCACGTCGAGCTGCTCGGCGACCACCGTGGTGGCGGGGTGGTCCGCCCCGACCTGCGCGGCCACCTGCGCCGCACCGTCGAGGTCGACGTCGACCACCACCACGACCCGGGCGCCCTCGGCGGCGAACCGCCGGCACAGCGCAGCCCCGATGCCGCTCGCCCCGCCGGTGACCACCGTGACGGCGCCCTGCAGGTCCATCCCGGTCCCTCGCGTCAGTGCCCGGCGACCGCGGCGAGCGTGTCGAGCACGGTCTGTCGGCGGTCGGGGCCCCAGGGCAGCGGCATGACCACCGGATGGTCGACCCCCGCCGCCCGGTACGCGTCGACGGCTGCCGCCACCGTGGCGGCGTCGCCGCAGATGTCGATGGCGTCGACCATGCGGTCGGAGACGGCTGCCACGGCGGCCTCCCGGTCGCCGCGGGCGTGCGCGGCCTCGAGCTCGTCGACCTCGTCGGCGAACCCGGCCCGGCGGAAGGCCTGCGCGTAGGCGCCCACGACGCCGTAGGAGAACAGGTCCTTGCGGGCGGCGTCCGCCGCGCCGTCGCGGTCGCACACCCCGACGTGCACGTAGGCGTGGACGGTGCAGGAGCCGGTGGGTCGGCCGGCGGCGTCCTCGCCCGCCCGGACCTGCTCCACGCACCACGGCACGGCCGAGGCCGGCAGGTAGTTGAGCAGCACGCCGTCGGCCAGCTCGCCGGCGGTGCGCAGCATGCGGGCGTTGAGCGCGCCCAGCACGACCTCTGGCCGCCGCTCCTCCAGGCGGACCCCCAGCCGGAACTTCGAGGTCCGGTAGAAGTCGCCCTCGTGGTCGACCCGTTCGCCCGAGAGGCAGTCACGGACGAGCTGGAGGTACTCGCGGGTCTGGGCGACCGGGCGGTCGCCGTAGGTGGCGCCGTGCCAGCGGCCGACCACGACGGGCGACGAGATGCCCACCCCTAGGTAGACCGGCCGGTCGGGGACGAGCGACTGGAGGGTCGCCGCCCCCATGGCGGCGAGCATGGGCGTCCTCAGCTGCAGCGCCAGGACACCGGTGCCCAGGCCGAGCCGCGGCTCCGTGGCGGCCACCGCGCCGAGCAGCCCGAACGCCTCCTGACCGGTGACCTCGGCGGTCCAGAGGGAGTCCATGCCCAGGTCGGCCACGGTGCGGGCCGACTCGAGCCCGAACGGGGCGCCGAGCGCCATGTAGCTGGCCATGGTCGCCCCGAGGGGGCGCGGCGTGGACGGCGTCATGGTGCCGACGGTACCCGGGCCGCGGGTCCGTCGTCGCCGTCCCGGCGGGCGGGGGCGCGGCCGGGCACCCTGAGGATCCAGCGGGGGAGGACGGCACGGCGCTCGCAACGCGGCGTGGCGGTGTCCCACCGTGTGGGTAGGGTGGCGGTGCCAGGTCGGACGACCGCTGGGGTGTCCGACAGTGCAACGGAGACGGAGGCAACATGACCGAGGTTCGTGAGCTGCCGGCGGACGACACTGCGCCGTCCGACGACGAGTCGATCCGTGAGGCCATGGCCCTGATCGACCGTGGGCTCGGTGACATCTCCGACCGCTCGATCGTCTCCACCTCGGAGGTCGCCGACCTCCTCCTCGACGTCCGGGGGCTGCTCAGCCGTCTGGACGCCCACGTCTCGACGAACTGACGCCCGCCCGGCGCTCAGGCGTCGAGCCGCAGGTGCGGGTCGGTGACCCCGCCGGCGTGCATCAGCTTGGTGTAGGCCGACTCCAGGTCGTCCAGGAGCGCGCGCGGGTCGTCGACCGCCGCGGTGTCCACCACCAGGCCCAGGAACATCCAGCCGCGGTAGCTCATCGTGGTCAGGTTGAACGCCGTCCCGGCGATCGGGCCGATCGGGTAGTTGGCCTCCATGAAGGCCCCGCCGATGAACAGGTCGAACGGGGCCGCCTTCACGTTGGAGCACACGAAGTCCACGGCGCCCGCCAGCCGCTGTCCCGTCCGGACCACGACCAGGGACGGCAGCATGTTCACCACGCCGGCCGCGTCCTGGACGGCGCCGATGGCCTTCTCGGCCTTCACAGCCGCCAGGGCCTCGTGGACCTGCCGGAACCGCTCGGCCGGGTCCATCTCGTTGGTCGGCACCAAGGACTGGGTGGGGGAGAACGCGTTGCCGCCGGCCGAGCGGTCGTGGCGCGTGCTGACGGGCATCGAGACGCGGAGCGTGTCGACCGGCCGGCCGGCGCGGTCGTGGTAGCGGCCCGACGCCGCCGCCGCGCCGGCGATGAAGAAGTCGTTCACGCTGCCACCGAGCGAGTGCGCCGCCGCCTTCACCTCGTCGAGACGGAGCTGCGAGACGCCGAACCAGCGGCCCAGGGACCGCTCGGTCCACAGGGGCGAGTGGCGCTGGTCGACCTTGACCTGACGGAGCGCGGACCGGGCGACGTCGGAGAGCTCCGCGGTGCGCTGGGGCAGCTGGTCGGGCCGGACCGCTGCGCTGGTGAGGGCCGAGGTGGCGGCCACGGCCTGCCCGGCGCGCTCGCGGACCACGTGGGACAGCGCGTCGGCGGTGCGGTTCCACCAGCCCTGCTCCCCGGTGCCCGGGTCCTCCTGCCCGTCGTCGGCGCCTGCCCCGGGCCCGTCGCCGGACGGGGCGGGCGGCGCCGGGTCGCGCTCGAAGTCCAGGAACTGCACCGACAGCCGGATCCCGCCCTCGCCGTCGGTGATGGTGTGGTGGAGGCGCTGGACCATGGCCCCGCGGCCGCCGGCGAGGCCCTCGACGACGACGAACTCCCACAGCGGCCGGGTGCGGTCGAACGGCTGGCGGCTGAGGGTGGCGACCAGGTGCAGGAGGTCGTCCATGTCGGCGTCGCCGCCCAGGTCGACCCACCGCAGGTGGTGGTCCAGGTCGAACGACGGGTCCTCCCGCCACTCGGGCGGCGCGAGCCGGGCGGGGCTGGGCACGACCTTCTGGCGCAGGCGGGGGACCGCGACGACGGCGCGCTCCATCCGGGCACGGAACTTCTTGCGGTCGACCGGGCGGTCGAACACCGTGAGGTTGGCGAACGCGGACGAGAGCTGGGGGTCACGCTCGAGCTCCCACATGAGCGCCTCGAACTCGCTCATGCGGCCGTCGTCGTGAGGGGTCACCGCCGCCATGGGTCGAGGGTAACCGGGCGGGTGCCCGGTCCGGCTACTTGGCGGAGGTGCGGACCGCCACGACCCCGCGCCGTCCGGGACGCCAGAGCGCGCCGGCCAGGCGGGAGAAGCTGCGGCCGGCCACGAACCCTGCGGCGACGTCGCTCGGGTGGTGGGCGCCCACGTGGACCCGGCTCCAGGCCACGGCGCCGGCCAGGGCGAACCAGAGCGGCGACCAGCCGAGGTCGGCCGAGAGGAGCGTGGCGGCGCAGGCCCCGGCCGACGCGTGGCCGCTGGGGAACGACGAGGTCCGGGGGGTGCGCAGGTCGTGGGGGTGGTCCGTGACGTGGCCCGGTCGGCCGCGTCGGAACATCGCCTTCACGGGGCCGTTCACGAGGGCCTGCTCGCACCCCAGGATGACGCTGCGCCGGAGGGCCCGGCGCCGGCCGGCCTCGCCGCCCACGACCGCGTCGACCGCGTTGATCGAGTGCCACAGGAGGCTGTGGTTGCCGGCCTGGGACAGTGCGTACATGGCCCGGTCGACCCGGGGCCGGCCCCGGTACCGGGCGGCGAGGTGCTCGCCAGCCGCGTCGAGGGCCCGCACGAGCGGGTGGTCGAAGTCGGGCTGGACGGCGGAGCTGGTCCGGGGGCCTGGACCGGTCATCGGGCCGACCACCTCACGCCCGGCCCAGCGCGACGGCCACCTCGGCCGCCCTCGACGGGTCGCCGCCCTGCTCGGGGCAGAACTCGTGGAAGGAGCAGTAGTTGCACAGGGCCGAGGTGCGGGGCCGGAAGTCCTCGGTCGCGCAGGACCGCTCCACGGCGGCCCAGACCGCCCCCACCTTCTTCTCGACGCCGGCGACGGTGCGGTCGGACGTGGGCGACGAGATGACCTGCGGGTCCCGGCCCAGGTAGATCAGCTGCACCCTGGCCGGGCGACGGCCGAAGACCTTCTCCACCATCATCGAGTAGATGTGCACCCCGGCCATGCGCTCCTGCTCCTGCTCCTTGCGCGGGGCCCGGCCGGTCTTGTAGTCGGTGACGACCAGCTCGCCGTCGGCGTCGAGCTCGAGCCGGTCGATCACGCCGCGGACCTTGAGCGTCCCCAGGTCGGCCTGCAGCTTGAGCTCGAGACCGATCGGGTGCACGGCGGCGGGGTCCTCGAGGTCGAAGTAGCGGTCCACCATGCCGGTGCAGTCCCGGGCGAACCGCTCGGCCGCCGCGCCGTCGAGGCCGAGGCCCACGTAGTCCGGGTCGGCCGCCATCTCCTCGAGCGCCGCGGCCAGGGTCTCTGCTGCCCGCGCCCGGGTGCGCCCCGCCGGCGGCTCCATGAACAGCAGCTCGAGGGCCCGGTGGACGGTGGTGCCCTTGACCGCGGGCTCCGACGGCGCCTCGGGCAGCCGGTCGATGGTCGAGAACCGGAAGGCCAGCGGACAGCTCTTGAACGAGGAGACGCGGGACGGGGAGAGCGAGGCAGGGAGCGGGAACGCCATGGACGCCGATCCTACGGGCGGGTGTGACACGGCCCCGACGGTCGGGCTCCCGCCGCCCGGGATGGCACACTTCCGACGTGGTCGAGCCCCCTGCACCTCCTCCCTTCCCCGAGCCCGTCCTGGTCCCGTCGACCGGCGGCGTGACGGTCGCCGCCTACGACCTGGGTGGCACCGGCCCCGACGTCGTGCTGGTCCACGCCACCGGGTTCTGCGCGGCCGTCTGGGCGCCGATGGCGGCAGGCCTGACGGGGTGCCGGGTCGTGGCGCTCGACGTGCGGGGGCACGGCCGCTCGACCGTCCCGGCGCACGGCATGGAGTGGTCGGGGACCGCCGACGACGTGCTCGCGGTGGTCGACCACTTCGGCCTGGACCGACCAGTGGGCCTGGGCCACTCCATGGGCGGCGCAGCGCTGCTGCTGGCCGAGCAGGCCCGTCCGGGGACCTTCGCCGGGCTGTGGGTGTACGAACCGATCGTGATGCCGGAGTGGTACGTGCTCCAGGGTGGCGGCGACGGCTCCAACCCGCTGGCCGAGGGGGCCCGGCGCCGCCGGCCGACGTTCGCGTCGGCCGACGAGGCCTATGCGAACTTTGCGGCCAAGCCCCCGCTCATGCTCCTGGCCCCGGAGGCGCTCGCCGCCTACGTCGCCCACGGCTTCGAGGAGCAGCCCGACGGCTCGGTCACCCTGCGGTGCCGGCCCGAGGTCGAGGCCGCGAACTACGAGATGGGGGCCCGCCACGACGGGTTTGCCCACCTGGGCGAGGTCGCGTGCCCGGTGGTGGTGCTGCGGGGCAGCGACCGGGTGCCGGGGCCGGCCGGGTTCGCCGCCGACGTTGCCGACGCGCTCCCCGCCGGGACGCTCGAGGACCGCCCCGAGCTGTTCCACTTCGGCCCGCTCGAGGCCCCGGCCGCCATGGCGGCGTCGGCGCGGTCGTTCGTCGGGTCGGTGGCGCCGGACGGTGCGGGCGGCCACGGCCAGGATTGACCTCTGGCGCCCGCCCGGTACCGTCTGACGATGATGAAGGAGTCCGACATGGCCGCAGCCTCCCGTCCGTCCCCGCAGGTGTCCCGCCGGACGATGCTGTCCTGGACCGGTGCCGCCGGCATGCTCGCCGTCGGCGCGACCGTGCTGCCGGCGTGCTCGTCGCCCATGCCGCCGACGGCGCCGGGCACCGACGCCAACGGCCTGTTCCTGCGGCCCGGGTTCACCAGCCGGATCGTCGCCCGGGGCGGCGAGCAGCTGGGCGGGGCCGACTACCGGGCGTTCCCCGACGGCGCCGCCACCTTCCCCGACGCCGTGGTGCCGGGCGGCTGGTACTACGTCGTCAACCACGAGGTCCCCGGCGGCGGCGGTGGTGTGACCTCGGTCCGCTTCGCCCCCGACGGCACAGTGACCGGGTCCCGGCTGGTGCTGGCCGGGACGACCAGCAACTGCGCCGGCGGCGCCACGCCGTGGGGCACCTGGCTGTCCGGCGAGGAGTACGACGGCGGCTGGATCTGGGAGGTCGACCCCACCGGTGCCACCCGCGCCGCAGCCCGCACGGCGCTCGGCACCTTCAGCCACGAGGCCGCCGCGGTGGCGTCCGACGGTCGGGTGTACCTGACCGAGGACAAGTCCAACGGCTGCCTCTACCGGTTCACCCCCGACCGGCCGCAGGACCTGTCGGCGGGCCTGCTCGAGGTCGCGTGCGGCACCGCGGCCCCCGGCGCGGTCGTCTGGCGCGCGGTGCCGGACCCGAGCGCCACGGTCGGGCCGACCCGGACCCAGGTCGCCGACGCGCTGCACTTCGACGGCGGCGAGGGGATCGACTGCCTCGGCGACACGGTGTGGTTCACCACGAAGGGTGACGTGCGGCTGTGGGAGTACACGCTCTCGACGGCGCAGGTGGCGGTGCGCTTCCAGGGGGGCGCGGGCCAGACGCTCGACGCGGTCGACAACCTGTGGGTGGACGACGCGAGCGGTGCGCTGTTCGTCGCCGAGGACGGCGGGAACCTGGAGCTGGTGGTGATCCGCCCGGACAACACCGCCGAGGCGGTCGTCCGGGTCCAGGGCCAGGAGGGCAGCGAGCTGACCGGCCCGTGCTTCAGCCCCGACGGCCAGCGGCTCTACTTCAGCTCGCAGCGTGGCCCGGCCACGGCCGCCGGCCTCCCGCTCGGGATCACCTACGAGGTCACGGGTCCGTGGGACCAGCTGCTCGGCCGCAGCTGAGCCCGGCTACGAACGGGTGACGACCCAGTCGTCGACGCGGCCCCACTCGTCGCGCAGCCAGCGGGCCCGTCCCTCGTCGTCGACGGGGACCTGCGCCCGGGGCGTGCGCCACAGCTCGACCACCACCGGCTCGGACAGCGGCGCGGCGGCCAGGGCCTCCTTGGGGCCGGCGAGGCCGTCCAGCCCGACGTAGGCCAGCGTGACCACGTCGGCCTGCGGCGCCCCGTCGAGCAGCGCCAGGGTCCCGCTCGGCCGCGGGGGCATCGTCCGCAGGCGGCCGGCCACCTCTGCGGCCAGCTGCGGGTCCTTCTCGGCGAGCCGCTCCTGGACCCGCGCCCGCTTGGACGCCGTCCAGCGGGTCCCCTCGGGGAAGATCACCAGCGCCTCGTCCGGCCCGGCGTCCGCGGCCAGGCGGCGCAGGACCTCCAGCTCGGCGGGCGTGTTGGTGCCGGACCGGTCCACGAAGTGGTTGGGGAGCCGGTTGCCCACCAGGTCGAGCGCCGGGTCCCACAGGAGGTCGTCCTTCAGCACGTAGCGGACCTTGAAGCCCCGGTCCATCAGGAGCTTGGCGGGGATGAGCGTGTCGATGAGGCTCGTGTGGCGGCACAGGAGCACGAGCGGGCCGTCGCGGAGCACGTCGGCGCCCGTGGTGTCGAACCGCAGGCCGAGCAGCGGCTCGGCCAGCCCGACCAGCGAGTTGACCCAGGTCCGTTGCAGGGCCTCGTGGGCCCGTTGCGAGGCCGGACGCCGCACCTGGGTGCCGAACCCGGCCAGGACCCACAGCGCGCCGCAGGCGACCACGGCGGCCACCTCCCACGCCAGGTAGCAGACCCCGAACAGCAGCAGCCGCACGGTGGGGAGCCGCCGGTACCGGACGACGTCGTGGACCAGCAGCAGCGGCACCAGGACGAGCAGGAGCGGCAGGACGACGAGCAGCCCCACGAACACGCCCGGGAGGCTGAGCGCCCGGCGCTGCCAGGTCGTCCGTGCTGCCGCCATGTGCCGAGAGGGTAGCGAGCCGTGGGGCAGACTGTGGCCCGGCACCCGGCCGCCGTGGCCGGAGGTCGGAGGAGGTAGAGATGCGACGCTCGATCGGTGCGCTGGCAGTGGTGTGCGCGGTGGTCCTGGGGGCCTCGGCCTGCGGGGGCGGCGGGTCCTCCGACGGTGCCACGACGACGGCGCCCAACAGCGGGGCCGGCGAGACCGGCAGCCCGTCCGGCGGCTCGAGCGGCTCGAGCGCGGTCGACGCCTACTGCGAGAAGGTGTCCGAGCTGGCCAAGGTCGTGGAGGAGAAGGGCCTCGACGCCCGGGAGGACGTGCAGCGGCTCAGCGAGGAGCTCAAGACGCTGTCCACCGAGGCCGCCAAGTCGCTCCCCCTCAACCCGGGCGCCTCGAAGCAGTTCGGCGAGTGCTCGCTGGACGCCTCGAAGCGGATCGCCGAGTCCTACAAGCCGGGCTGACGCCCCGGTCCGCCGTCGGGCGGGGCCGGCCGGAGCCGCCCGCGGAGCCAGCGCCAGCCGCCCGTGGACCACAGCGCCCACAGCACCAGCAGCGGCTGGAACCACAGCCGCACGAACCGTGCCGTGTCGGTGTCGAGCCCGAACGCGTCGCGCTGCTCCACGAACTGCGCGACGTTGCCGGGAAAGATGACCACGAAGAACCCCGCCACCACCACGCCCACCGGTGCGGCCCGGCGGCGCCCGGCCAGGACGAGCGCGGCGCCGAGGAGGATCTCGACGACGCCCGAGACGACCACGACCAGGTCGGGGTCGCCCGGGAACCAGGGCGGGACCTGGGCCTGGAACTCCTCCCGCCGGTTGGTCAGGTGCCCGGTGCCGGCGAAGACCAGCGCGGCGCCCAGGACGTAGCGGGCGACGTCGGCTGCCCGACCTGCAGCAGGGGTGGAGGCGGTCTGGGGCACCGTCGGACCCTACCGCCGACCGTCGTCGCACCGGACCACGCGCCTGCAGTGCCGCACCGCCGGTTAGCGTGCTCCGGTCGAGCGTCCGCTCGACCCCGAACAGGCACCCTGCGGGGTGACGGAAACTAGGAGTCCCATGAACTACCGCCGACTTGTCTGCGTGCCGCTGCTCGCCCTCACCGTCGCCCTCGCCGCGGGGGCCTGTTCCTCCGACGACGACAAGGCCGACTCGTCGACCTCCACCACGGCGGCGACCTCGACCACGGCCAGCACCAGCACCAGCGCGGTGGGCAACGTGCTCCCGCCGGTCGTCCTGAACGCCGAGACGACGTCCGCCACCGTGAAGCCGGGCACCGTCGTCACGTTCGACGTGGGCGATCCCGGTGAGGGCCGGTTCGTGGCCACGAGCGAGGACCCCAAGGTCTTCCGCGTGGAGGGCGAGGGCAAGGTCGAGGGCACGGCCACGGTGAACGCCGGTGGCGTCGCCGTCGCCCCGGGCACCACCAAGGTCTCGGTCCAGTACATGGGCTCCACCAACGGCGTAGGCGCCCCGACCACGTTCACGATCACGGTCGAGTGACGGTCGGGACCCGTCAGCCGCACGGCGTCGCGCCGTGGCGGCTGACGGGTCCGGCCGGCCACCGCAGACCGGCTACGTGAACGCCGCCAGCCCCGTGATGGCCTGGCCCAGGATCAGCGTGTGGATCTCGTTCGTCCCCTCGTAGGTGTAGACGGACTCCAGGTTGTTCATGTGGCGGATCACCGGGTACTCGGTGGTGATGCCGTTGGCGCCGAGCACCGACCGGGCCTCCCGGGCGACCTCGAGCGCCGCGCGCACGTTGTCCATCTTCCCGAACGAGATCATCGGGGTCGTGAGGGTCCCGGCGTCCTTGGCCCGGCCCAGGTGCAGTGCCACGAGGGTGCCCCGCTGGACCTTGACCATCATGTCGACCAGCTTCCGCTGGGTGAGCTGGAACCCGGCGAGGGGCCGGTCGAACTGCGTCCGCTCGCCCGCGTAGGCCAGCGCGGCCTCGTAGCAGGCACGCGCCGCGCCCACGGCGCCGAACGAGATGCCGAACCGGGCCTCGTTCAGGCACGAGAGCGGCCCCCGCATGCCCGTCACGCCGGGCAGCACCGCCGAGGCCGGGAGCCGGACGTCCTCGAGCACGAGCTCGGAGGTGACCGAGGCCCGGAGCGAGACCTTGCGGTGGATGGCCGGCGCCGAGAAGCCGGGTGAGGAGGTCGGGACCACGAACCCGCGCACGGCGCCGCGGTCGGGACCGTCGGGGTCGGTGCGGGCCCAGACCACCGCCATGTCGGCGATGGACCCGTTGGTGATCCACATCTTGGCGCCGTTGAGCACCCAGTCGCCCGAGGCGTCCTGACGTGCGGTCGTGCGCATGGACGAGGGGTCCGAGCCGGAGTCGGGCTCGGTCAGGCCGAAGCAGCCGATGAGCTCGCCGGCCGCCATCCCGGGCAGCCACTCCTGCTTCTGCTCCTCGGAGCCGAACGCCCAGACGGGGAACATGGCGAGCGAGCCCTGGACGGAGACGAACGACCGTGCGCCCGAGTCGCCGAACTCCAGCTCGGTGCACGCCAGTCCGTACGCGGTGGCCGACGTGCCGGCGCAGCCGTAGCCGTCGAGGTGCATGCCCAGCACGCCGAGCGCACCGAACTCCTTGGCCATCTCCTTGGGGAACGTCCCGGCGTCGAACCACTCGCCGACCTCGGGCAGGACCTTGTCGGCCACGAACTTCCGGACCGTGTCCCGGAGCAGCCGCTCCTCGTCGTCGAGCAGGGCGTCGGTCCCCAGGAGGTCGAGGGGGTCGGCGCCGTTCGGGATGGGGGCATGACTCATAGGACCGGAGGCTACGTCGGTGGCGCAGCAAGGGCCTGCCGGTAGCCTCGGGGCGATGACGTCCAAGGGGGTGACGGCGAGCGCGGGGGCACGGGACCCGTTCGTGTCGGTCGCCCCGCGCCTCGGGTTCGTGGGCGGGTTCGACGGGATCCGGGGCATCGGCATCCTCATGGTCCTGGCCAACCACGCCTACTCGGACCTGTCGCCCTCGTTCGCCGGGATCATCGACGTGTTCTTCGTGATGAGCGCGTTCCTCATCACGTCCCTGCTGCTGCAGGAGCACCGCGACCGGTCCACGATCAACATGCGCAAGTTCTACGCACGGCGGGCCGTCCGGCTGCTGCCGTCGGCCTACCTGTGCATCGTGGCGTGGATCGTCTTCTGCCTGCTGTTCGACCGGGAGCGGCTGGTGTGGGTCCTCCAGGACGCCGCCGCGGCGGTGACCTACGTCTACAACCTCGTGTTCCCGGTCGGCCTGGGGTACGTGGCGCCGAGGGCGGCGGCCGAGCGGTCGATCGACCAGTTCTGGTCGCTCGCCGTGGAGGAGCAGTTCTACCTCTTCATCGCCGTGACGGTCCTGGTGTGCGTCCGGCGGCGGTGGATGGTGCAGCTCGCCGTCGTCATGTGCGCGCTCGCCACGTGGATCGGGTTCCAGCGCCTGACCGGGCACACCGGCCCGTGGCCGCTCGACGAGCCGCAGAACGGTCCGTGGCGCGGCATCAGCCTGCTGTGGCTCTCCCGTCCCGACTCCCTCATGTGGGGCGTGGCGCTCGCCGTGGTCAACGCCAAGCTCCCCGACCCGCTGCCCGACGCCTGGCGCCGGTGGCTGCCACGCGTCGCGGGCGTGTCGATCTTCGTGATGTTCGGCACGATGCTCCTCGCCAGCACCTACCTGAGCCGCCAGGCCGCGCAGTACGGCCTGCCGTACCCCTACACCCCGCCGTTCCCGGCGCGCGGCGAGTCGTTCACGGGCGGCCTCTACTGGCCGCGGTTCGGCCACTCGCTCGCCGCGCTGGCGTCGGTGCCGGTGCTGCTCTGCATGGCCCGCCACAAGGAGTGGTGGGCCAACCGGGCCCTCTCGTGGAAGCCGGTCCGGTTCATGGGGCGCATGTCGTACACGGTGTACGTCTGGCACACGCTCGTGTACTTCGTGCTGCTCGAGGCGCTCGGGCTCGACGCCGTGCTGGGCGAGAAGACCCGCGTGTTCGTGCTCGCCCCGGTCACCGTCGTGGCCTGCCTGCCCGTGTACTACTTCGTCGAGCAGCGGGCCCTCCGCGTCAAGCTCAAGTTCGCGACCGAGAAGGAGGTCCTCGACCTCAACACGGGGAAGATGGTCCCGGTCGAGGAGCTGCAGAAGTGACGGCGCCCTCCACGACCCCCCGCCAGCCGTTCGTCTCGGTCGCGCCCAAGGTCGGCCTGATCGGCGGGTTCGACGGCATCCGGGGCACCGGCGTGATGATGGTGCTCGTCGGCCACGCACTCTTCATGTACGTCGAGTCGTGGGTCACGATCGTCGACACGTTCTTCGTGCTGTCGGGGTTCCTGATCACCAACCTGCTCCTGCAGGAGGCACGGTCCACGGGCACGATCAGCCTGAAGAAGTTCTACATCCGGCGGGGTGTCCGCCTGCTGCCGTCCGTGTGGCTGTTCGTCGGGGTGTGGCTGGTGATCTCGACGGTGGCCACGCTCGTCGGGTTCGAGCCGCTGAGCCTCAAGTACGTGGGCCAGGACGCGCTCGCCGCCGTGACGTACATGTACCACCTGTTCTTCCCGAACGGCCTGTACGCCATCAACCCCGTCTCGCAGTCCCACCGGACCATGTGGCACCTCTGGACCCTCTCGGTGGAGGAGTGGTTCTACCTGGTGATCGCCGGCACGGTGCTCTTCTGCGTCAAGCGGCACCTGGTGCGGACGCTGATGTTCAGCATGCTCGCCGGGTTCGTGGCGATCGGCCTGGCCCGCTGGTACGGCTACACGGGCCTGGCCCAGGACGACCAGGGGATGCTCGCCGGCGTCCGTCTGATCCTGCTCCAGCGCCCGGACGCCCTGATGCTGGGCGTGGCCGCCGCCTGCCTGAGCGCGCAGATCACCGAGGAGCGCGCCGAGCGGATGCGTCGGCCGGTGCTCTGGCTCGCCGGGCTGGCCATCGTGGTCTGGCTGTTCATGCTCAACACCTCGAGCGAGCTGGTGGAGAAGCTCGGCGGTCCGTACTTCAAGTACCTGCCGGACTGCCCGGAGCTGGGCTACCAGCTGCCCAAGGACATGGGCGGCGACGTCTGCACCGCGTACGCCTTCAGCCCGCGGTCAGGACTGCTGCAGGAGATGTACTGGTTCCGGTTCGGCCACACCGTCGGGGCGCTGGCGTTCGCAGTGATCGCCTTTGCCCTGGTGCGCTACCCGACGTGGAAGTTCTCGACGTTCATGTCGTGGAGCCCGTTCCGCTGGATGGGTCGCATGAGCTACACGCTCTACGTCTGGCACGCCCTGCCGTACCTGCTGATCATCGCCGCCACGGGCGGCGAGGAGGCCTCGTTGGGCATGCAGCTGGCCCGGACCCCGGTCCTGATCGCGTCGGCGTTCCTCATCTCGCTGCCCGTGTACTACAAGGTCGAGCTGCGGGTGCTGAAGGCCAAGATGAAGTACTCGTCGGAGAAGCAGGCCCTCGACCTGACGACCGGCAAGATGGTCGACGTGCCCCAGGCGGGCGTGGCGGGGAACGACGACGGCCCGGCGCCGTCCTCCGAGGAGGACCGCACCGGGCCGCAGTCGGCGTCCTAGGGGACCGGCTCAGGCGTCGCCGCTGAGCGTCTTGAGCAGCTTCTGGAGCTCGCCCGACGGGTCCTCCGGCACGATGTAGCCGGCCTCGTCGCGGATCTGCTCGAAGTTGTCGCGGACCTCCTCGGCGGAGTGGTTCTCCTTGTACCAGCCGGGGGTGAGGCCGATGAAGTAGCGGGCCACGACGCCGCCGGCCACCGAGTAGACCTCGCCGTTCACGGGGCAGTCCTCGTGGGCCAGGTACGTGACCGTCGGGGTGACCTCGGAGGCCTGCAGCTGGTCGCCGAACGGGCCGAGCAGGTCCTCGGTCATCCGCGTCTTGGCCACCGGGGCGATGGCATTGACCTTGATGCCCTTCGACTTGCCCTCGTTGGCCAGGACCCGGGTGAAGCCCACCAGGCCCAGCTTGGCGGCCCCGTAGTTGGACTGGCCGAAGTTGCCGAGCAGGCCCGAGTTCGAGCTGGTGTTCACCACTCGGCCGTAGCCCTTCTCCCGCATGATCAGCCAGGCCGGGTGGGTCACGTAGAAGGCGCCCAGCAGGTGGACCGAGATCACCGGCTCGAGCAGCTCCGGGGTCATGTTGTGGAACGTCTTGTCCCGGAGGATGCCGGCGTTGTTGATGACGATGTCGACGGTGCCGAAGGCCTCGACGGCCGTGTCGACGATGGCCTTGCCGCCCTCGGGGGTGGAGACGGAGTCGTGGTTGGCGACGGCCTCACCGCCGGCTGAGACGATCTCGTCGACGACGAGCTGCGCGGCCGAGGCGTTCTCGCCGCTGCCGTCGAGCGACCCGCCCAGGTCGTTGACCACGACGCGGGCGCCGCGGCGGGCCAGGTCGAGCGCGTGGGACTTGCCGAGGCCACCGCCGGCCCCGGTGACGATGGCGACCTTGCCGTCGAACGTCAGATCAGTCATGGACTTGCCTTTCGGGTTGGAACGAACCTGTGTGCAGGACGCCCGGACGCTAGTGGACCGGGTCAGCCGGCAGTGCTTCCGAGCTGGTCGAGCGCGTACGCCTTCATGCGCTTGTAGTCGACCTTGCCGTTGGGGGCGCGGCCGATGGTGTCGATGGCGACGATCTGCTTGGGCGCCTTGTAGTGGGCCAGGTGCTGCTTCACGTGGGCGACGAGCCCGGCATGGTCCAGCTGGGCGCCCGGGAGCGCCTCCACCACGCCGACGATGGCCTCGCCGAACTTCTCGTCCGGCACGCCCACGACGACGGCGTCCGCCACCGTGGGGTCGAGCTTGAGGGCCTCCTCGACCTCCTCGGGGAAGACCTTCTCGCCGCCCGTGTTGATGCAGACCGAGCCGCGGCCCAGCAGGGTGATGGAGCCGTCGGCCTCCACCGTCGCGTAGTCGCCGGGCATGGAGTAGCGGACGCCCTCGTGCTCGATGAACGTCGCCGCGGACTTCTCGGGGTCCTTGTAGTACCCGACCGGCGTGTGGCCGGGGACGGCCACCCGGCCACGCTCGCCGGAGCCCGGCTCGACGAACCGGCCGTCGTCGGTGATGACGGCCGCTCCCGAGCCCAGCGCGAACTTGGCGGTCTTCTCCTCGGCGCCCGCAGCGGAGACCGACTGGCCCAGACCGATGGCCTCCGAGGAGGAGAACGAGTCGATCAGGAGCATCCCCGGGTTGTGGCGGAGCAGTCCCTGCTTGGCGCCCTCGGACCACATGACGCCCGAGCTGGTGACGAGCACCAGGCTCGACAGGTCCCAGCGGCCCGGGTTGGCGTCGAGGCACCGGACGATCGGCTTGGCGAAGGCGTCGCCCACGATCGTCATGGCGCCGACCTTCTCCCGCTCCACCGTGTCGAGCAGCTCCTCCCAGTTGGCGGAGCGGTCGACCAGCGTCACGACCGACCCGGCCTGCGTCAGGTAGATGTTCGCCGTGAACCAGCCGGTGCCGTGCATGAGCGGGCAGGCCGGCAGGCCGGGCACGCCGGGGTTGGCGACGGCCTCGAGCACGGCGTCGTAGCCGACCTCCTCGCACTCGCCCGCCAGGATCGGCAGGCCGGTCGTGCACAGTGCCCGGATGTGGTCGTCCTGGCGCCACATGACGCCCTTGGGCATGCCCGTGGTGCCGCCCGTGTAGATCATGAGGATGTCGTCGCCGTCACGGCCCCAGGGTGCGACGACCCGCTCCGTCGCGGTCGCCGCGGCCTGCTCGTAGGGCACGGCCCACTCCGGGCACTCGTCGGAGCCGTCGTCGACCCAGAGCCACTGGCGCACGTCGGGCACACGGTCCTTGACGGCCTCGACCCGGTCCGAGAAGCACCCGTGGAACACCACGGCGACCGCGTCGGCGTTCTCCCACAGGTACGCGAGCTCGTCGTCGAGGTACCGGTAGTTGGTGTTGACCGGCACGAGCCCCGCCTTGTAGCAGGCGAAGGTCGTCTCCAGGTACTCCGGCGCGTTGTAGAGGTAGAGGGCGACCTTGTCCTGGTGGGCCGCGCCGTCCTCGAGCAGGAAGCGGGCCAGGCCGTCGGCGCGACGGTCGAACTCCCGCCAGGTGTACCGCCGGTCGCCGTGCACCTGCGCGGGGGCGTCCCCGAACTTGTCGGCGATCCGCTCCCAGAGCTCTGCGTAGTTCCACCCGCTCATCAGGTCCCCCTGGCCTCGTCGTGGTGCGTGCGGTCCGTGGCACGGCCGCGACGGGGGAGTGTAGGCGGGGAGTCAGGGCTAGCGTCCTGCCATGGACTTCGAGCTGCCCGGTGACGACGACCCCCGCCGCCAGGAGGTCCGTGCCTGGCTCGAGGCCCACCCCGCGCCGACCGGCCGCCAGCTGGCCGAGGCCGGCTACGTCGCGCCCCACTGGCCGCGCCCGTGGGGCCTGGGGGCCGACCCGATCCTGCAGCTGGTGATCGACGACGAGCTGCGCCGGGCACGGGTGTCCCGCCCCTCGAACCCGATCGGGATCGGCTGGGCGGGGCCGACCATCCTGGCCGGTGGCAACGAGCAGCACGCCGAGGACTACCTGTTCGGCCTCCTCTCGGGCGAGGACGTCTGGTGCCAGCTGTTCAGCGAGCCCGGTGCCGGGTCCGACCTGGCCAACCTGGGCACCCGTGCCGTGCGGGACGGCGACGAGTGGGTCGTGAACGGCCAGAAGATCTGGACCTCGCTGGCCCACCACTCCAAGTACGGCATCCTCATCGCCCGGACCGACCCGGACGTGCCGAAGCACGAGGGCATCACGTACTTCATCTGCCCGATGGACCTGCCCGGCATCGAGATCCGGCCCATCACGGAGATGACCGGCAGCCACACCTTCAACGAGGTGTTCCTGACCGACGTGCGGATCCCCGACGACCTGCGGGTCGGCGCCGTAGGGGAGGGGTGGCGCCTCGCCAAGGTCACGCTCGCCAACGAACGGGTCTCGCTGTCGTCCGGCGGCGCGCTGTGGGGCGCCGGCCCGGCGGCGGAGGACCTCCTCGACGTCGTGCGGGCCCGGGGCGGCACCGACGACCCGGTCATGCGCCACCGGCTGGTGGACATGTACGTCGAGTCGGAGCTCCTGCGCCTGGTCCGGCTGCGGACGGTCACTGCGGCGATCGCCGGCCGTGACCCCGGCCCCGAGGCGTCGGTCCGCAAGATCGTGGCCGACGAGCACGGCCAGCGGATCATGGGTCTGGCCAAGGACCTCGCCGGCGCGGGCGGCATGCTCACCGACGTCGGGCCCCTGGGCGCCGACCCGTTCATCTGGCACTACGGCTTCCTGTTCAGCCAGGCCCTGACGATCGGGGGCGGCACGGGCGACGTGCAGCGCAACATCGTCGCCGAGCGGGTCCTGGGCCTGCCCCACGACGTCGACGTCGAGCAGGGCCGGACCTGGTCCGAGGCCCGCCGGGCCGCCGGCGCCTGAGGTCCGGGGGCGCACGGTGCGGGTCCTGGTCACCGGCGGCGCCGGACTGGTGGCGGGCCACCTGGTGCGTACCGCGCCCGCGGGCACCGAGGTCGACGTCACGTGGCGCCGGGCCGGACCCGTCGCCGGGCCGGCGGCCCACCAGCTGGACCTGTGCGACCAGGCCGCGACGGCGGCGCTGGTGGCACGTGTGCGGCCGGACGTCGTGGTGCACACCGCGTACTCGCAGGCCTCGGAGGCCGACGTCGTCGACGCGACCCGCGCCGTGGCCCAGGCCGCCGCCGACGCCGGTGCGCGTCTCGTGCACCTCTCGAGCGACATGGTCTTCGGCGGCGAGGCCGCGCCCTACGACGAGGACGCCGTGCCGGACCCGGTCAACGACTACGGGCGCTGGAAGCTGCAGGCCGAGGAGGAGGTCCGCGCCCGGGTGCCGGAGGCGCTCGTGACCCGCACGTCGCTGGTCACCTCGGGCGACCCGCTGGACCACCAGGCGCAGTGGCTCGTGCGGACGCTCTCTGCCGGTCAGGCGGTGACGCTGTTCCACGACGAGTACCGGACACCGGTCCGGGCCGACGCCCTGGCTGCGGCGCTGTGGGGCCTGGTGGCCGAGGGGGCGACGGGGGTGGTCCATCTGGCCGGTCCGGAGCGGCTGTCGCGCGCCGAGGTCGGCCTGCGGTGCGCCGAGCAGCTGGGTCTGCCGGCCGACCTGGTCCGCACGGCCTCGGCCGCCACCCACCCCGATCCGCGGCCCCGCGACCTGGCGCTGGCGTCGCGGCGGCGGCCGAACTCCGTCGGAGCGCCGGTGGGTTGGTAGGTTCTCGCCATGGCCAAGCGCAAGGGTGAAGGACTGAAGCGGCACGAGAAGGTCGTTGCCGCCGTGGACCTGCCGGGTGTTCCCGCCGGCACCGCAGGGAAGGTCGAGCTCGTCAACGGCTTCCGGTGGATCCGTTACCGGGTGGGCTTCGAGAACGGCGCCGACATCGGCTCGCTCGACCGGTCCCAGCTGGCCCGCCCCGAGGAGTGGGCAGCACGATGAAGATCAGCACCCAGATCGGCTACTCGGGCGGCTTCGCCGAGTCGGTCGCCCAGGTCCAGGCCCTCGAGAAGGCCGGCCTCGACATCGCCTACGTCGCCGAGGCCTACGGGTACGACGGCGTCAGCCTCATGGGCTACCTGGCGGCAGTGACCGAGTCGGTGCAGATCGCAGCGGGCATCCTGCCGATCTTCACCCGGACGCCGTCGCTGCTGGCCATGACGGCCGCCGGCGTCGACGAGCTCTCCGGCGGGCGCTGCATCCTGGGGCTCGGCGCCTCGGGACCGCAGGTCATCGAGGGCTTCCACGGCGTGCCCTACGACGCGCCGCTGGCCCGCACCCGGGAGATCATCGACATCTGCCGCAAGGTCTGGGCCCGGGAGGAGCCGCTCGTCCACGAGGGCAGGAAGTACCAGGTGCCGCTGCCCTCCGACCAGGGCACGGGGCTGGGCAAGCCGCTCAAGATCATCACGCACCCGCCCCGGCCGCGCATCCCGATCCACGTCGCGGCGCTCGGGCCCAAGAACGTGCAGCTCACCGCCGAGCTCGCCGAGGGGTGGCTGCCCATCCTCTACCACCCCGGCCGGGCCGACGAGATCTGGGGCGCCGACCTGCGCGCCGGCTACGCGGCGCGTGCCGACGACCTGGGTCCCATGGACGTCGTGGCCGGCGGCCTGCTGGCCATCGGGCCCGAGTCCGAGGTGGCGGGCTTCCGCGACTTCGCCCGCGCCATGGTCGCCCTCTACGTGGGCGGCATGGGGGCCCGCGGCAAGAACTTCTACAACACGCTCTTCCAGCGCTACGGCTACGAGGAGGAGGCCAAGGTCATCCAGGACCTCTACCTCGACGGCAAGAAGGCCGAGGCAGCTGCGGCCGTGCCGACGGAGTTCCTCGAGAGGACGTCGCTCTGCGGCGACGAGGGCTACGTGAGGGAGCGGATCGCCGAGTACAAGGCGTCGGGAGTCACGGTCCTCAACGTCACGCCGGTCGCCAAGGACCTGGCGGGCCAGCAGCGGCTGCTGGAGAAGGCGAAGGACCTGGCGGGCTGAACCGCCGGGGCGTCAGCCCGGGGGCGCCGGAGCGGCCGTCGTCGTGGGCGACAGCAGCGGCTCCAGGATCGGCATCACGAGCGAGTCGTTGCACGTGATGTCGGTGGTGTAGTTCCAGCTCACCATGCCGGCGCCGCTCTTGCCGGCGAAGATGCCGCCGTAGGTGGCGGACGCCGTGCCGGTGGAGCCGAACTGCACGGGGGTGCCCTGGGCCACGCCGATGGTCACGAAGTCCTCGGAGATCGGGCCGGCGGGGTCGGTGCTGGTCACGCCCAGCAGCCCCAGGTGGAGCGGGACGACGAACGGGCTCACCGTGGCGTGGCGCACGGTGAGCGTGCTGCCGTTGCCGCCGGAGAGGTAGAGCTCGGCGCCGAGGCCGTTGACGTTGTTGCAGAAGCCGAACGTCCCCGACACGTTGGCGTCGACCGAGATGGCCGTGCCGGCCTGGGCGTCGGCGACGCCGACCATGGAGAAGTTGGTGGCCGGGACCGGGTCGGGGGTCTGGGCGCCGGCTGCTGCCGACACGCCGACCAGCGCACCTGCCGCGACGACCGACGCGAGAAGGGCACGGGCCCGTCGCCTGGGGGAGTGCGTCGACTCGGTCATGGAGCTTCCTCTCGGTGGACGGGAGCCCGCTGCTCCCGCCACGCCGTGTGGTCAGGGTACGCAGCACAGTGGCGGAGCGGCAAGGTGGTTCGGCGGGTATTTCTCACCAATTACTAGAACGATCGCTCAGCCCGCCGGCTGGGCCGACGCAGCGTGGTGCATCAACCGCGCAGCGTGGCCACCCGGTCCAGGACCGCCTCGGCCTCGGCCACGAACTGGCGGACCAGGTCGGCGGCGGGGACGAGCTCGTCGATGGCCCCCATGCCCTGGCCGGCCGGCATGAACTCGCGGTCGGGGTCGATGCCGGGCTCGTCGGCGTCGCAGCCCAGGTGGTTGGCGCCGTCGCCCATCGACTTCAGCACCTGGCCCGGGAACGGCTCCGGCGTGCCGCCCGAGGCCGCGAACTCGTCGGTGTAGGAGTTGCGGATGACGCGGCACGTCTTGCCCGTGTAGGCCCGCGTGACGGTGGTGGCGTCCTCCGCCCCTGCGAGCAGCCGGTCCTTGTAGCCGGCGACGGCCCGGGCCTCGGGGGTGGCGATGAACCGGGTGCCCACCCAGATCCCGTCGGCGCCGAGCGAGAGCGCCGCAGCGAGCCCCCGGCCGTCGAAGAGCCCGCCGGCCGCGACCACCGGGACCTGCGCGCCGACGGCGTCGACGACCTGGGGGACGAGCGCCATCGTGGCGACCTGGCCCGTGTGCCCGCCGGCCTCGGTGCCCTGCGCCACGACGACGTCGCAGCCGGCCTCGACGGCCCGCACCGCATGGCTGACCTTGCCGCACATGTTCACGACCAGGACGTCCTGGGAGTGGCACTGGTCGACGACCTCGGCCGGGATCCCGAGACCGGCGACGAACACGCTGGCGCCCCCGTCGATGATGTCCTGCACCTTGGCCTGCAGGTCCTGCGGGGCCGCCGTGAGGAGGTCCACGCCGAACGGGCGGTCGGTGAGGCCGCGGACCTTCTCGATCTCGCCGACCATCTCCTCGTGGCCCATGGTCGAGGCCCCGAGGCAGCCGAACCCGCCGGCCTCCGACACTGCGGCGACCACCTGGTGGTAGGAGACGCCGCCCATTCCGGCCAGCATCACCGGGTGCTCGATCTTCAGGATCTCGGTCAGTCGTGTGCGCATCCGCCGATGCTACGGCTCACGCGCTGCGGAACGCGCCGGGGCCGGTGAACACGCCCCGGTGCCAGCGTCGCGGCGTGGCCACGACGGCGCGGGGGTAGTCCTCGAACAGCCAGCGGGCGAAGTTCCGCCGGGTCCACCCCGTCGCCCCGGCCGCCGCGATGGCGGCCTCGGCGCCCCGGGCCCCCGAGAGGCCCTTGACCAGCAGCTGCGACATGCGGTGGTCGGGGACCATCTCCTGGTGGAGCCAGCGCGCGTAGGCGTCGTTGGCGGACCGGCCCGCGGGGCCGTCGGCGACGATGTGCTCGGCCGCGGCGATCCCGGTCTGCAGCGCCTGGCCGATGCCCTCGCCCGTCAGCGTGTCGCAGGCCGCGACGGCGTCGCCCACGAACAGCGTCCGCCGCGAGACCGGGTCGGGCCGGTCGACCGCCGCAGGGATCGGCCAGGCCCGGTGGGGCTCGTCGGCCTGGACGGCCGGTCCCAGGAACTCGGCGATGCGCGGCCGGGCGAGCAGGTCGGGCCACAGGTCCTTCATGTCGCGCGTGCGCAGGTCGCCGCCGCGCTGGATCCCGAACCCGACGTTGGCGCGGCCGCCCGGGAGCGGGAACGACCAGAAGTAGCCCGGCAGGAGGTCCTCCTCGAAGGTCACGAACAGCTCGGTCGACGCCTGCGGCGAGACCCCCGAGACGTACTGGCGGAACGCGTGCCACTCGCCCAGGTAGCCCGGCCGTGCCACGTCGAGCAGCTTCCGGAGGGGCGAGTACATGCCGTCCGCTCCCACCACCCAGCGGGCACGGAC
>CAIYXG010000132.1 GCA_903930035.1 uncultured Actinomycetes bacterium
GCCCGTTTCCCGCGCGCCATGGCCCGGGTCACTGCCGCCGACGGCCGCACCGGCGGCGCGTGGATCGAGTGGAACCAGCCGCCCGCCGGCTGACCTCTGCGTCCAGGCGTCACGCTCCCCCGACGGGCAGCGACCGCAGCCGCTGTGTGCCGGCGGAGCACTGGAACCGTCCGACGACGTCGACGGTCGAGGTCGGGGAGAGGATCGTCCGGGGCGACCGCATCTCAGCCACCATCTCTGCCGGCGAGAGGTCCACCACCACGTAGCCGTGGCGCTCCGTCTCGATGAACCGCATCGTGTGAGGGTTGGCGTTGCGGGTCCAGTCCCAGGTGTAGTCGTCCGTGGGGTAGCCGTTCTCGTCGGCGTTGTTCGACGTGATCGAACCGGTGCCGAGCTCGACCACCAGCGGCGGGCTGCCCGGGTCGTCGAAGTCCAGCGGCACCTGAGAGGCCGAGAAGAAGTGGCTGTCCCCCGAGAGTACGAGGGTGTTCCTCGTGCCGGTCGTGGCCAGTCGCTCCAGCAGCGCCGCGCGCTCCCCGGCATAGCCGTCCCACTGGGTCATGTTGAAGTAGACGCCGCCGTTCACCGGTTCGCCCGGCAGTCGGAGCAGGCTGCGGAACGGGGCGAACATGAGCGGGCTCCCCACCACCTTCCAGGTCGCGGGGCTGCCGCCCAGCCCGTCGAGGAGCCACGTCCGCTGGTCGGGGCCCAGCATCGTCCGGCGCGGGTCGAGCATCTCCGGCCGTGCGGTGGCCGAGGTGCCGAGCACACCGTCCTCACGGAGCGTGGGGTCTCGGAAGGACCGCTGGTCGGTCATGAACACCTCGGCGAGCGGGCCCCAGGTCAGGGACCTGTCGATCCGGCCGGGCCGGCGCGCCCGCACCGGAACGTGCTCGAAGAAGGCGCCCACGGCGCCGGCCCGCTGCGTGTCGGCCGGGTGCTCCATCCCGTCGTGGTTGTCGAAGACGCTCACGACCGGATAGGCCGCATGCATGGCCTGCAGGTCCGGGTCGGACCGGTAGAGGCGATACTTCGAGCGGAAGTCCGTCAGCGTCTGTGCGTCCTGGACCGGGTCCTCACGGCCCGGCACGAAGATCCGGTCGGCATACCCGGTGTTGTAGACGTAGTCGCCGAGGCACAGCACCAGGTCGACGTCCGTGTCAGGGTGCTCGGCCAGCGCCGCCAGGTCGGCGTGCGCAGTGAACCACCCGTGCGTCCACCGTTGGCAGCTGAAGGCGGCGATCCGCATCCGGTCGACCCCGGCCGCGGGCGCAGTGCAGGTCCGCCCGACGGTGCTGGTGGCACCGTCGTAGGAGAACCGGTACCAGTACCGGGTCCCTGGCCGAAGGCCGGTGGCGTCCACGGTCACGCAGTGGTCCGTCGCCCCGGTCGCCACCACCCGCTGCTCCCAGACGGTCGTCGCCCCGAACTCCGGCGTGGTCGCCAGCTCTGCCCTCAGCGCGATGCCGCTCCCGCGGTCGCGCGCTGGGTGGGCACGGGTCCACAGCAGCACGGCCGTGGGGGTGGGGTCTGCGGAACCCACCCCGGACGGGAACGGCCCCGACCCTTCGAACGGCGTTCCCGACTGCGGCGGGTAGGAGGGTGACGGTCGGGGCGTGCAGCCTGCGAGGACCGCGCCGCCCGCCGCGCCGACCGCGGTCAGGAAGGTGCGGCGTGGCAGGCCGCGGTCGGGCGTCGTCAAGCGAGGTCCTCCTGCGGCGGGACGTCAAGGTCGTGCAGCAGCTGCCGCACCCGGCGGCGCAGCTCGTCCCGGACCGCCCGCACCCCGTCGAGGTCCAGGTCGGCAGGGTCGGCGACGTCCCAGTCGACGTAGCGGACCCCGGG
The DNA here is from genome assembly GCA_903930035.1 of uncultured Actinomycetes bacterium. Lineage (GTDB taxonomy): Bacteria > Actinomycetota > Acidimicrobiia > Acidimicrobiales > Microtrichaceae > CAJANQ01. Next base: position 1,846 of record CAIYXG010000132.1, read on the forward strand.
GACCACTGGGCAGGCCTCGCCGCAGCCCATCGTCACGACCACGTCGGCCGAACCGGCCAGTTCGTCGTCCCAGGGCACCGGTCGCTCCTCCGAGATGTCGACACCGACCTCGGCCATGGCCGTGGTCGCGTGCGGCAGCACGGTGCCCGCCGGCAAGGAACCTGCGGACCGTACGGAGAGGCGGTCGCCGGCCAACGACCGTGCCCAGCCGGCCGCCATCTGTGACCGGCCGGCGTTGTGGAC
>CAIYXG010000133.1 GCA_903930035.1 uncultured Actinomycetes bacterium
CGGGTCGGCGGCGGTCACCAGGTGCTCCCCGACCAGGACTGCGTCATAGCCGGCGGCCCGCAGGGCGAGCGCGTCGTCCCAACCGCGCACACCCGACTCGGCGACCCGGACGAGGTGGTCCGGAATCGCTGCAGCCACCCGCACCGCCCGGTCCTGGTCGACGCGGAACGTCTCCAGGTCGCGCTGGTTCACCCCGAGCAGCACCTCGGGCCCGGCGCCGCCCGCTGCGGGGACCACCGTGGCCAGCGCCCGGTCGAGCTCCGCCTCGTCGTGGACCTCCACCAGCACGTCCAGACCCAGCTCGAGTGCCAGCGCCCCGAACGACGCGAGCTCGTCGTCCGACAGGGCGGCGGCGATCACCAGGACACAGTCCGCCCCCATCAGCCGGGCGTCGCAGACGTCGTTGGCGCAGACGGTGAAGTCCTTACGGATGACCGGCAGGCCCGACGCCTCGCGCGCCACGACCAGGTCCTCGACGGAGCCGCCGAAATGCTCGACGTCGGTCAGCACCGACAGGCAGCTCGCACCGTGCGCAGCGTAGGTGCGCGCCAGCGCCGCAGCGTCCAGATCGGCGGCCAGGTCGCCCTTGGACGGGGACCGGCGCTTCACCTCGGCGATCACGGCCAACCCCTCGGTGGCGCGCACGGCCGCAGCGAACCCCCGGGTCGGGGGGCAGGCCCGGGCGGCCTCGAGCAGCGCCGACGGGTCGCGGTCGTCGGCGAGTGCGGCGGCCCGGTGGCGGGCGAGGATGGCATCCAGGTAGGTGGCCACGGATCGACCCTACCGAGCGGCCGGGTGCGCCGTGACCGTGTGCCCCCGACCCGGCCGGGGTCGTTCGCTCAGCCGGGGTCGTTCGCCTTGCTGCGCGCCAGCGCCACCAGCGGCACACCGAGGAACGCCAGTACGGCGACCAGTGCGCAGGCGAGCGCCACGGCCAGCAGGGCCCGGATCCCCGTCATGGCACCCGCCACGCCGACGACGAACGCCGCGACGAACAGCAGCGGCGGGCCGGCGCCGAGCACCCGGCCGATCCCGGTGCGCGGGTCGTAGGGATCCGGTTCGTGTCGCCAGTCGTCGTCGTCCGGTTCCGGGTCGTCGTCGTGGAGCGGCGTGAAGTCGCGGGTCGGCCGGGCCACGAACGGCCCGCCCGCGGTCGGGCCGGCGCCGGACAGCCCCAGCCGGCGGTCGTGCGCAGCCCGCCGGGCCGGGTCACCGAGCTCGGCCCAGGCGGCGTTCAGCTCGCGCATCCGTTCCTCGGCCGCCGCAGCCGCCACCGGATCGCCCACGTGCCGGTCGGGGTGGGCGGTCCGGGCCGCGGCCAGGTATGCGGCGCGGACCTGGGCGGCCGTCGCATCCGCCGGGACGCCGAGCACGGCGTACTGGTCGCCCGGGGCAGGGCTCACGCCGACTCCGACCCCTCGCCCACGGTGGCCCCGTCCGCATCCACGGGCAGCTCCACCACCCGACCCTCGACGGTCTCCCCGGCACCGCGCACGGTGACGGTCGCACCCACGTCGACGCTCCGGTGCAGGAGGACCAGGCCCAGGATCCCGCCCAGGACCGGCGAACAGGCCACCGAGCTGAGCACGCCCCGGACCTGATCGTCGTGGACGACCTCTGCGTCGGCGCCGACCCCGTCCGGGTCGGTCAGGTGCTGTTCGATCAGGATCCCGCAGAGGCGACGCGGCACGTTGCCGCCTCGACTGTCGATCCGGGCGACCAGCTCCTGACCGGTGTAGCAGCC
>CAIYXG010000134.1 GCA_903930035.1 uncultured Actinomycetes bacterium
CCACCTGGAGGTCGGAGTCGACCCCCTCCAGCCCGCTCATCACTGCGGCGAGCAACCGCGCGACGGTGTAGGTCTTCCCCGTGCCCGGTCCCCCGGACACCACGACGAAGTCGCGGTCCAGCGCCGCATCCACCGCGTCACGCTGGCTCGAGTCGGCGCCGACCACCGCCGGGAACAGTTCTCCCACTTTGGCCTGCGCGACGTCCATGGCGGCCACGCGGTCCGCGTGCACACCGGGCCCGCCAGCATCCGCGTCGGCCCGCTCGCTCCGGTGGCGAAGGTCGGCCGCCACGTACCGCTCCATCACCCAGTAGCGCGCCAGGTAGAGGAGCTCGCCATCGAGGACGAACGGCAGCAGCTCCTGCGACGTGCGGGGGCTGCCCACCACCTGGACGAGGGGCGAGGCGGCCACAGCGGCGGTCCACGCGTCGCCCTCCGGCCACTCGAGCGCATCGAGCAGCCGCTGCTCCCTCTGGAGCGGGTCCTCGGTCGGGTCAGCAGGCGCCGGCTCCTCGCCCGAGAGTTCTCCCGGGGACTCGTCGTCGCCCACCACGACGCTCCTGACGGTGCGGAGGTCGACGCAGACGTGGCCGTGGAGCGGGGCGCGCACCGCCAGGGCGCACGCCAGCACCACCGACGGCGGCACCTCGTGGCCCTCGCCGACGGCGGCCGTCACGTAGGTGGCAACGGCGTGGACCTCGGTCGGACCGAGCACGCCGGCCTCCACGAACGGTCGCAGGCCCTCGACGGCGGGCGGCATGAAGGTCGGCAGCGTCATGGACGGTCCTCAGGTGTGGGCTCGAGACCGGCCAGCAGGTCGCTGAGCGCAGGCACCAGGCCGCCCGGGAGCGGCCAGGAGAACACACCGGCAGGCACACCAGTGGTGGCCGACCGTGGCGTGTCGGGCCCGACCATCCCGCGCACGAACAGGTAGCCAACGGGCCCCAGGTGGAGGTCGGGCGAGTAGTCCGGCAGGCGCCACCGCAGGTACCGGTGCAGCACCACCGAGTAGAGCAGGAACTGCAGCGGGTAGTTGCTGTGCGCCATGGCTGCCGGAAGCCGGTCAGGGTGGTAGTCGGCAAGACGGGGGGCGTCGCCACGACCCGTGAGGCGGTTGGTCTTGTAGTCGACCACCGAGTAGCGCGTGGCCCCGTCGACCTCGTAGCGGAGCGTCAGGTCAATGCTGCCGTTCATGTAGCCGTGGAGGTCGATGTGCCGAAGTCCGCGGGCGAGCGACTGCGCCCACTCCCGCAGTGGGGCGTCGGGCGCCAGGAAGTCGGCGACGAGCGAGCCGATCTGCCGGGCCGGCGCCACACCGTCGGGTGCGAGCGGGAAGTAGAAGCGGAGCTCGTTCAGCCGGTCGCACGGCATCAGGTCGGCGAGACAGAGGTCCCCGAACTCCGGGCCGAGCGGCGTCCTGAGGACCTGGCCCAGCTCCTGTGGCAGCCGTTGGAACTGCTCGGAGGAGATCTGGAACTTGGACTGCGCGTGGAGCCATTCGGTGATCGCGGCCGAGGAGTCGTCCGCGGCGAAGTCGAGGTGCTCGAAGAGCTCGTGGACCAGGTTGCCGAAGGCTGCGCCGCTGCCGAGCTCCTCCAGGACCGGGAGCGCGGACCAGTCGCCGGGGTCGTCCGTCACGGCGACCGACGGCGGCAGGTCGGCGAGATCGTGCTCGTCACCGGCGAGCCGGTCCGGAGAGAGTTCGTCGGTCTGGTCGCCCGCGGCGTGCTGGCCGGCTGCGTCCGACACGGCGTTGGAGAGCTGGGTGAACGACCAGCGGTGCGCCGCACGGTGCGGAAGGGCAGCGAGCCGCGACACGTCGAGCGGCGCCGTGCCGGCGAGCGGCCCGGCAGGCTCGTACACGGTGGTCGGGAACGACGGGTGGCGGACCTCGCTGACCCGGACGACCCCGGAGGCGCCCCGGTCCGACATCCGGTCGGCGAGGTGCTGGACCGTCTGGCCGGGCGGCGGCAGGTCCACCGCCTCTGCCGCGTCGGTGGTGCCACCACCGAACAGGAGCCGGGCGAGCCCCGTGCGTTCCGGCAGCATCGTGGACACCGGCGACCACCACGCCACTGTCAGGTGGGCGGCACGCGTCATGGCCACGTAGGTGAGCCGGTGCTGGTCCCCACAGTTCTGGGACGTCGTCAGGTCGCGTGGCGCAAAGTCCGGGATGTCGACCTCCTTGATGCCGCCGCGCGGCCCCACCTGGGTCTGCTTCCCCCGGGACACGTCGAGCACCCGACGGCCGCTCGTGCGGTCGTAGAACGAGAACGGTGACGCGCCCTTGACCCGGGTGCTGCCTGCCCACAGGCCGGGCAGCAGCACGACAGGAAACTCGAGCCCCTTCGAACCGTGGATCGTCATGATCTGGACCGCTGCGGCGTCGGACTCGATCCGTCGCTGCACCGCGTCGGCCGCGACCTCGTCGGCCTGGGTCCCGCGCAGGTTGTCCATGAGCGCCAAGGCCGTCGAGCCGGACAGTCCACGGCGGCCGGCGGCGGCGGCGTGGACGAGCTCGGCCAGGTGCTCGAGGTCGGTGAGGTTGCGCTCGCCGAGCGGGTCCCTGAGCATCCGGGGCAGCATGTCGTGGGAGCGACGGGCGGCCGCGTAGAGCGCTGGCATACCGTGCTCGCGGAGGAGAGCGGACCACTCCAGCAGCGTGGTCTGGAGTCCGGCGAGCTCCTCGGTGCCACCCTCGGCAGCGTCGTCGAGCGCTGCGACCAGCTGGTCGGAGGTCCACCCGAAGAACCAGGTCAGGGACGCGGCGAGTGCCCGTCGCACGTCGTTGGGGCGGTCGAGTGCGAAGAGCAGGGTGGGCCAGGCGTCGGCGGCGTCGCTGTCGGCCACGTTGTCACCGGCGCGGACCACGACGGGGATCTTCCGTCGACGCAGCTCGTCGACGATGGCGTCCGCCTCGAACTTGCCGCCGACGAGGACGGCGATGTCGCCGGGCCGGAGCCGACGCGTCGTGCCGGCGCCCGACTCG
>CAIYXG010000135.1 GCA_903930035.1 uncultured Actinomycetes bacterium
GCACGCGCTTCACGCTGACCTCGTCGGTGGGGTTCACCACGGCCTTCAGGTACGCCAGGGCGTCCTTGACCTCCTTGCGGTCGTAGAAGCGCGTGCCACCCACGACGCGGTACGGCACGCCCGTGCGCATCAGCTGCTCCTCCACCACGCGCGACTGGGCGTTGGTCCGGTAGAAGACCGCCATGTCCGACCAGCGGTACTCGCCCTGCTGGAGCTGGGACGCCTCGTGGACCACCCACTGGGCCTCGTCGGACTCGTCCTCGCCGGTGAAGTGGACGATCTTGGCGCCCTCGCCGCTGTCGGTCCACAGGTCCTTGGGCTTGCGGCCCAGGTTGTGGGCGATGACGGCGTTGGCGGCGTCCAGGATGGTCTGCGTGGAGCGGTAGTTCTGCTCGAGCACGACCACGGTGGCGTCCGTGAAGGTGGACTCGAACTCGGCGATGTTGCGCATGTCGGCGCCGCGGAACCGGTAGACGCTCTGGTCCTGGTCGCCCACGACGCACACGTTGCGGTGGGCGGTGCCCAGCTGGATCACCAGCTCGTTCTGGACAGGGTTGGTGTCCTGGTACTCGTCGACCAGCACGTGGCGGAACCGGCGCTGGTACTGCTCGAGCACGTCGGGGCGGACCCGGAACAGGTGCACGGTCTGGCCCAGGAGGTCGTCGAAGTCCATGGCCCCGGCCTGGAGCAGGCGGCGCTGGTACTCCTCGAAGACCTCGGCGATGCGCCGCTCGTGGACGATCCCGGCCCGCGCGGCGTACTCGGCCGGGCCGAGCCCCTCGTTCTTGACCGACGAGATGATGCCGTGGACCGTGCGCGGCGGGACCCGCTTGGGGTCCAGGCCCAGGTCGCGCTGGACGTAGGTGACGAGACGCAGGGCGTCGGCCTGGTCGTAGATGGTGAACGCCGTGGGGTACCCCAGGTGCGCGGCGTGGCTGCGCAGGATCCGCACGCAGGCCGAGTGGAACGTGGACACCCACATCTTCTGGGCGACCGGGCCGACCAGGTGGCCGACACGCTCGCGCATCTCGCCGGCCGCCTTGTTGGTGAAGGTGATGGCCAGGATCTCGAACGGCGAGACGCCCTGCTCGGCGATGAGGTGGGCGATGCGGTGGGTCAGCACCCGGGTCTTGCCCGACCCGGCGCCGGCCACCACGAGCAGCGGGCCGCCCGGGTGGGTGACGGCCTCGAACTGGGCAGGGTTGAGGCCGGCGAGCAGGTCGGGGGGTGGCACGGGCGCCACCCTAACCGGGGGGTGTCACACGCCGGACGAGGTCTGCAGGCGGTCGGCGAGGAAGTCGACGACCTGCACGAACGCCTGCCAGGTCGGCTCGTCGGGGCCCTCCACGAGCTCCTCGGTGAGCACCGAGTGGGCCCGGGGGTTGCCCTCGGGCGTGGTCAGCTCGACCCCGATGAACCGGTCGCCGAGCTCGCGCCGCAGCGACTCGAACCGTGCCCCGGGCGACAGCTTGTCGCCCGTGAACCGCAGCCCGAGCACGCACAGGTCGTCGCGCTCCTTCACCGCCAGCAGGTCGGCGTCGGACAGGTGCAGGTCGCCGGCGCCCTTCTTCCCGACGGGCAGCGAGGGCTGGCTCAGCACCGGCGCCAGCATCTCTGGCTCGGTCGCCATGGCCAGCGCGAACCCGCCGGTGAAGCACATGCCCACGGCACCCACGCCCGGGCCGCCGCAGCGCCGGTGCGCCTCGCGGGCCAGCGCCCGGAGCCAGTCGACCGCCGGCGGCGTGGTGCGCAGGGCGAAGGCGCGGAACTCCTTGGAGACGCAGGCCGGGACCAGGGACCGCGCGTAGGCGGCGCTGGACGGCGGCTCGCCGGGGACGCCGAACAGGTGCGGCAGGAACACGGTGTAGCCGCGGGCCACGAGCAGGCGGGAGAAGTCGGCGACCCGGGGGGTGATGCCCGGCATCTCGGCCATGACGACGACCGCAGGGCCCTGGCCCTGGACGTACACGGTGCGGTCCTTGCCGGCGTGCGAGAACGTCTCGGCGGTGAAGTCGGAGAGCGGGTCGTGGGCCATGGTGCTGACCCTAGAGGCGGCCGCCGCGCGCCCGGAACACTCGCGTGGGCGCCGGGCTAGGGTCGCCGGGTGGCAGCACCCCGTCCCTTCCGGTTCACCGTCCAGGCCTCGCACCTCCACGCCACCGAGGAGCTGCTGCCCTTTGCCCGCCGCGCCGAGGACCTCGGCGTGAGCGTCCTGACGGTGGCCGACCACCTCGACGAGCAGGTGGCGCCCATCGCAGCGCTGATGGCTGCCGCCGACGCCACGACCGACCTGCGGATCGGCTCGCTGGTCCTGGCCACCGACTACCGGCACCCGGCGGTGGTGGCCCAGGAGCTCGCGACCATCGACCGCCTGAGCGGCGGGCGCCTGGAGGTGGGCATCGGCGCCGGCTGGAAGGCCACCGACTATGCGGCCGCGAACATCCCGATGGACCGCCCGTCGGTGCGGATCGCCCGGCTCGAGGAGGCCGTGCAGGTCATCACGGGGCTGTGGTCCGACGGGCCGTTCAGCTTCGCCGGCGAGCACTACACCATCACCGAGATGGACGGCGCGCCCAAGCCGCTCCAGACGCCGCGCCCGCCCATCGTGATCGGTGGCGGCGGGCAGAAGGTGCTGTCGGTCGCCGGGCGGCGCGCGGACATCATCCACCTGAACCCCTCGCTGCCCGCCGGCGTCATCGACGAGCGGGCGGGGGCCACCGCCACGGTCGAGTCGACGGACCAGAAGATCGCCTGGGCCAGGGAGGCGGCCGGCGACCGGGCCGACCAGCTGACGTTCGCAGTGCGGGTCCACCTGGCCGTGGTCACCAAGAACGACCAGGAGCGGCGGGAGATCGTCGAGCTGCTCGCCGGCGGGTTCGGCCTCACGCCGGAGCAGGCCGAGGTCACGCCGCACGCCCTGTGCGGGACGGTCGAGCAGATCTGCGAGGACCTTCAGGCCCGCCGCGAGCGGTTCGGGATCTCCGACATCGGGATCTCCGCCTCGGTCATGGACGCCTTGGCGCCCGTGATCGGGCGCATGGCCGGCACCTAGTGCGTCAGGCCACCCGGCCGTAGCCGCTGGGGTTGCGCAGCGGGCCGATGCCGGCGGTCTTGCCGGTCCGCGGCGAGTGCATCACCTGACCGCCGCCGATGTACACGGAGACGTGGTGGATCGGGCTGCCGTAGAACACCAGGTCGCCCGGCTGCAGCTGGGCCGCCGAGATGCGCTGGGTGGCGGCGTACTGGGCCCGGGAGGTGCGGGGCAGGCTCTTGCCGCCCGCCCGCCACACGTAGGACGTGAAGCCCGAGCAGTCGAAGCCGGTGGCCGGCGACGTCCCGCCCCAGCGGTAGGGGGTGCCGAACACGGCCCGGCCGGCGGCGAGCACGGCAGCGAC
>CAIYXG010000136.1 GCA_903930035.1 uncultured Actinomycetes bacterium
CCGTTCCTGGGCTTCACGGTGCTGCCCCCCGACCTCTCCGCCGTGGTGACGGTGCTCTGGGTCGTCGGCCTGGCCAACGCCGTGAACCTGATCGACGGCCTCGACGGCCTGGCCGCCGGGATCGTGGCGATCGCCGCCGGGTCCTTCTTCCTCTACGGCTACAAGCTGCTCGACGCCGGGGTCCTCGACCGCTCCAACGTCGGCCCGCTGGTCGCCGTCGTCACGGCCGGGATCTGCCTGGGGTTCCTGCCGTTCAACTTCAACCCGGCGACGATCTTCATGGGCGACAGCGGCGCCCTCATGCTGGGCGGCCTGCTGGCCTCGGCGACCGTGGCGGTGGGCGGGCAGTCCGACGACCCGTTCTCGGGCCAGGCCTGGTTCTTCTTCGCCCCGCTCGTGCTGCCGCTGTTCATCCTGGCGGTGCCACTGCTCGACACGGTCTTCGCCGTGGTCCGCCGGGCCACGCGCCGCAGCGGCTGGGCGACCGCGGACAAGGAGCACCTGCACCACCGGCTCATGGAGATGGGCCACGGCCACCGCCGCGCCGTGGTCATCCTGTGGGCATGGACCGCCCTGCTGAGCGGGTTCGTGCTGGTCCCCGTGTTCACCAACCGGGGCAACGGCATCGTGCCGGTCGGCATCCTGGCGCTGGCGCTCCTGCTGTTCACGCTGCTCGCGCCGCGCTGGATCCGCAGCGGCGAGCGCCGCGACGCCGAGCTCGCCGAGCAGGACGAGGCCGAGCTCAGCCGGCAGTGACGGTGTCGGTGTCGCGGCCCGAGCGCAGCACCTGGCCGGGCCGGGCGCCCGTGCTGACGCCGTCGGCGACGACCTTGGTCCCGGCCACCCAGACGCCGGTCACCCCGACCGACCCGGCGTAGAGCCGCGGGGTACCGCCCGGCAGGTCGTCCACCAGGGTGAGACGTTCCGAGTCCACCGTCGCCGGGTCGAACAGCACCAGGTCGGCGTGGGCGCCCTCGCGCACGACGCCCCGGTCGCGCAGTCCGAACAGCGCGGCGGGCACCGAGGTCAGGAGCTGCACGGCGTGCTCGAGCGAGGTGAGCTGCCGTCCCCGGAGGCAGTCGGCGATGAACCGGGTGGAGTAGTTGGCGCCCTGCATGCGGTCCAGGTGGGCGCCGGCGTCGGACCCGCCGAGCATGACCGACGGGTGGTCCCAGGCCTCGCGCCGCAGCCGCCACGACTCGTCGTCGTTGTCGGTGGCGCCGGGCCACAGCACGGTCCGCAGGTCGTCGGCCACCACCACGTCGAGCAGCGTGTCGAACGGGTCGGCGTCGCCACGCTCGGCCGCCAGCTCGCCGATGCGCCGCCCGCTCAGCCCCTCGTTGGCCGCCGAGAAGGTGTCGCCCACGACGTAGATGTCCCACCCGGTGAGCCGGGCGAACACGCCGGCCTCCGGCGAGGCCGCCCCCGCCTTGAGGGCGGCCCGGACCTGGGGGTCCTTCAGCCGCTCGACGCGCTCGGGGACGGGCAGGCCCAGGACCTCGCCCCAGCCCGGGAGCATGTTGAGGGCGCAGTAGTTCAGGAAGCTCATGTTCATGCCCACGATGACCGGCATGGTGAGCGCGACGACCTTGGCCCCCTCGGCGGCGCAGCGGTCCATGGCCGCGAGCTGGTTGCGGTACCGCTCGGGCGCGTGCGAGTCGACGGTCAGCACGTTCCAGTTGAGCGGGCGGTTCCCGGCCCGGGAGAACTCGATCATGAAGTCGACCTCCTCGTCGGGGAACCCGTCGAGGCAGCCGTCGGACGCGAACTCGAGGGTCGTGCCCTCGTGCTCCGACACCACCGAGGCCAGTGCCAGCAGCTCGTCCTTGGTGGCCCAGCGGGAGGCCACCTTCTGGCCGTCGCCGTCGGAGTGCGTACGGGCCAGCGTGGTGGAGAAGCCCAGGCCGCCGGCCTCGATGCTCTCGGCGAGCAGGGCCCGCATGGCCTCGACCTGCTCGGGGGTGGCCTCGTGCCCGACGGCGTCGGCCCCCATCACCTTGCGGCGGAGCGCGCAGTGCCCCACCAGGAAGCCCACGTTGACGCCGACGTTCCCGTCGAGCCGGTCCAGGTACTCGCCGAAGGACTCCCAGTCCCACGGGACCCCGTCGAGGAGCGCCACGAGGGGCATGCCCTCGACCTTGGCCATCATCCGGGCCACGTAGTCCTGGTCGCCCGGGATGAACGGGGCCAGCGTGAAGCCGCAGTTGCCGGCCACGATGGTCGTGAAGCCGTGCAGGTTGGACGGCGACCCGCTCGGGTCCCACATCAGCTGGGCGTCGTAGTGCGTGTGCGGGTCGACGAACCCGGGGGTCAGGACCTGCCCGGTGGCGTCCACGACGGCGTCGGCGGGCAGCCCCGAGGTGTCCAGGGTCCCTGCGCCGGCCACCACGACCACGCGGCCGTCGGCGACGCCGACGTCGGCGGGCCGGGACGGGGCGCCGGTGCCGTCGACCAGCGTGGCGTTGACGATGGCGAGGTCCAGGGGGGTGGCCATGACGTGCTCCAGTGCGGGTTCGTTGCTGCGGTCCGGCCGGGCCGGAGGTCGGGCGCCATCCTTCCAGACCGTCCGTCGCGGTCAAAGCGTGCGCGGCCCGCCGTCCGTGCCGCTCGCACGACGCACCGTGGCGCCGCGTGCTAGAAACCTGTCACCTGCGAGTTCTGCAGGCTCGGGATCCCGCCACCGGGCGGGCAGTCGCCCAGGGGGGCATGAGATGAAGCGTTCGCTCGCTGTTCTGGTGTGTGCGGTGGCACTCGTGGCCTCGGCCTGCGGTGCCAAGGGGGACGACAACGGCGCGGCGCAGGCCTCGTCGACCACCGCCGCCGGCGGGTCGGGCTCCTCGGGCACGTCGTCGGCCAAGTTCGGCGACCTCGACTCCCCTTGCGGCAAGGGCGACGCGAAGGTCAAGGCGGGCGAGGGCCCGTCCACCCCGGGCCAGATCGCCGTGGGCATCGCCAACGACCGCAGCTCGACCATCCGCCCCGGCCTCAACAAGGAGCTGTGGGACGCCTCGAACGCCTTCATCAAGTGGTGCAACGACCAGGGCGGCATCTCCGGCCTGAAGATCCAGCCGGTCGACCTCGACGGCCAGCTGCTGCAGGTCCAGGCGGCCATGACCAAGGCCTGCACCTCGGTGTTCGCCATGGTGGGCGGCGCCTTCGTCCAGGACGACCAGGAGTTCTCCGGCCAGGACGGCTCCGACTTCCACAAGTGCGACCTGATCGACATCCCGGCCTTCGCCGTCTCGGTGAAGAAGTCCGAGTCCAACGGCCAGGTCCAGCCCATCCCCAACCCGGCCTACAAGAAGTCCACCGGCTGGATCCAGGACTTCAAGAAGCTCTACCCCGAGGAGTCCAAGAAGAACGTCGTGGTCTACGGCGAGCTGCCCTCCCTCAAGGTGGTCAAGGAGCAGTACGACGCCGGCGTGCAGGCCGTCGGCGGCATCGAGCAGCTGCCCGCCATCTCCTACCCGGTGGCCGGCCTGACCGACTGGGGCCCCACCGCCGACCGCGTGATCTCGAGCGGCGCCACCTCGCTGTACTACGTGGGCGAGCCCTCGAACCTGGCCAACCTGATGGCCGCCCTGAGCCAGAAGAACTGGAAGGGCAAGGTCCTCAACGAGACCAACATCTACGACGACCAGGTGTTCGCCAAGGGCAACGACGCCGTCGAGGGCATCCTCGTCCGGCTGCCCTACCCGCCGTTCGAGGAGGCCTCGGACAACCCGGCGGTGCAGCAGTACCTCGACAACCTGAAGGCCTACGACTCGAGCGCGAAGGCGGCGGGCCTGGGCATCCAGAGCACCTCGGCCTGGCTCCTGTTCGCCTCGGCCGTCAAGAAGTGCGCCGCCGAGAACGGCGGTACCGTCGACCGCACCTGCGTCCTGAAGACGGCCAAGACGTTCACCGGGTGGACGGCCGGCGGCCTCCACGCCCCGAACGACCCGGGCGGCAAGGAGCCCACCCAGTGCAGCCTCCTGATCGAGGCCAAGGGCGGCGAGTGGGTCCGGAAGTACCCGAAGGTCGGTGGCACCGACGACGACCAGGACGGCTACCACTGCCCCGAGGACAGCTCGGCCGACGTCACGGCCGACCTGGGCCAGGGCGCGGTCGACCCCTCCCGCCCGGTCTGACCTAGTCAGACCGGGACCACGAGGTCCCGTCCGACGTGCGTACGTTCCTCACCGCGACCATCGGCGGTCTCTCGACCGCAGCCATCTACGCGATCACGGCCTCGGGCCTGGTCGTGACCTACACGACGTCGGGCGTCTTCAACTTCGCCCACGGGGCGTTCTCGATGATGGCCGCCTTCATGTACTGGCAGGTCCACGTGGCATGGGGCGTCCCGACGCTGCCGGCCATCGTCCTGGTGGTGTTCGTCGTCGCGCCGCTGTTCGGGGCGCTCATCGAGCGCGTCATCATGCGCGGCATCGAGGGCACCTCGGAGGTCGTGAAGATCGTGGTGACCGTCAGCCTCTTCGTGGCGCTGCTCGGTCTGGCCAACGTGATCTGGCCCCCGACGCAGAGCTACACGGTGCTGCCGTTCTTCAACAACGCCGCCCTGTCCATCTTCGGCGTCAAGGTGGGCTGGGCCCGGCTGATCGCGCTCGCCGTGGCGCTCGCGGTCGCCGGCGGACTGCGGTTCGTGTTCACGTCCACCCGGCTCGGCATCGCCATGCGCGCCGTCGTGGACGACCGGTCGCTGCTGCAGCTCAACGGCGGCCGCCCGGGCCGCACGTCGATGCTCTCGTGGGCCATCGGTGCCGGCCTCGCCGCCATCGCCGGCGTCCTGCTGGCGGGGGAGCAGACGCTCTCGGCCACGACGCTCTCGCTGCTCGTCATCAACGCCTACGCCGTCGCCGTGGTCGGCCGGCTGCGCAGCCTCCCGGGCGTGTTCGTGGGCTCGGTGATCCTGGGCCTGCTCGTGGCCTACGGCCAGCAGTACGTCTCCTCCGAGGCGGCGATCGGCCCGGTGAGCCTCAGCGGCGCCGTGACCGCCATCCCTGCCGTGATGCTGTTCGTGGTGATGGTCCTGCAGCCCCAGGACCGGCTCGAGGCCCGTGGCGCGACCCGCGTGCCCACCGCGGCGCGGATGCCCTCGATGAAGCTGGCCCTCTGGGGCGGCCTGGCGTTCGTGCTGGTCACCGCGGCGCTCGGGAACCTGATCGCCGGCCCGGACCTGTTCAAGGTCGCCGGCGGCTACCTGTTCGCGCTGGTCATGCTCTCGCTCGTGCCGCTCACCGGCTACGCGGGCCAGATCTCGCTCGCCCAGATGACGTTCACCGGCATCGGCGCCGTGGCCATGGCGGCCTGGGGCGCCTCCGGCTCGCCGCTCGCCGTGGTGGCCTCGGTCCTGCTGTGCGCCGTGGTCGGCGCGGTCGTGGCGCTGCCCGCCCTGCGGCTGTCGGGCATCTACCTGGCCCTGGCCACGGCGGCGTTCGGCCTGTTCTGCTCGGCCATGGTCTTCAACCAGCAGGACGTCATGCCCGGCCTCTCCCGCCAGGTGCCGCGGCTGGCGCTCGGGCCGTTCAAGATCTCCAGCGACTACCAGCAGCTGGTGCTTCTGGCCGTGACCTTCGCGCTCGTGGGCATCGGCCTGGTCGCGCTGCGCCGCAGCGCGTGGGGCCGCCGCCTGGCCGCCATGAAGGACTCGCCGGTGGCGTGCGCCACGCTGGGCCTGAACCTGACCGCGACCAAGGTCGCCGTGTTCGCCCTCTCGGCCGCGATCGCCGGTCTGGCCGGGTCGTTGGCGGGCCGCACGTTCATCTCCGACGAGTTCGGCCTGCCCGCCTCGCTGCCGGTCACCATGCTGGCGGTCGTCGGCGGCATCGGGTCGGTCGCCGGCGCCTTCATGGGCGGCATCTTCCTGGGGGCGTTCCCGATCGCCTCGACCGTGTTCGCCGCCAACGCCATCGGCGTGTTCCGGTTCGTGTCGCTCCCGGTCACCGACCTGGTCGCGTTCGCCCCGGGCGCCACGGGCGTGAGCCTGGGCCGCGAGCCCGACGGCGCCGCCCCGCAGATGGCCGCCGGGTTCCGGGCGGTGGGGGAGTCGGTGCCGTCGCTGGTGGTCTCCTTCGCCGGCTTCGCCGCGCTGTGGCTGCTGGCTCGGCTCGACGTCGTGGGCGGGTGGGCGTTCGTGGCCGCCGTGCTCGTGTTCGTCCTGGCCGTCGTCCCGCTCCTGCCGCTGCTGTTCAACCCCGAGGACATGGGCCGCAAGCTGGCGACCGGGATCTTCGTGGGCCTGTGCACGGTCGTGACCGTCTTCATCCCGTGGGACACGGCCATCGCCTCGAACGGCATGCGGGCGCTGGTGATCGTGCTGTGGGCCGTCCTGGTCGTCCGCACCGCCATCGGGGTCCACGGGGCCGTGCCCGACGTCGTCCCCCGCGGCCCGAGGACCTCGCCGGACATGGTCGGCATCGACACGCCGCTCACGCGGGCCGACGCGGTGGACGCCGGCCGGGTGCTCGGCATCGACGAGGACGAGCTGGACCTGGTCACGGGGAGGTCGCAGTGACCGTCCTCGAGCTCGAGAGCCTGTCGGTCCGGTTCGGCGGCCACCTGGCCGTCAGCGACGCGTCGCTGCGGGTCGAGGGCGGCCGGGTGACCGGGCTGATCGGCCCGAACGGCGCCGGCAAGACCACCACCTTCAACGCCATCTGCGGCGTGGTCCCGCCGTCGAGCGGCCGTGTCCTGCTGGACGGCAAGGACATCTCCTCGGCCGGCACGCACCAGCGGGCCCGGCTCGGGATCGGCCGGACCTTCCAGCGGCTCGAGGTGTTCGGCTCGCTCTCGGTGGCCGACAACATCCGGGTCGGCCAGGAGATCCGGCGCAGCTGGTCCCGCCGCAAGGCGGCCCTGCCGCAGTACCTCGACGGCCTCGGCGACCCGTCGCCCGACGTCGAGCTGGCGGCCATCCTCACCCGCCTCGACCTGGTGGCGCTCGCCGACCAGCCGGTGGGGGCGCTCCCGACCGGCCAGGCCCGTCTGGTCGAGCTGGGCCGCGCACTCGCCGCCCGGCCCTCGGTGCTGCTGCTCGACGAGCCGGCCTCGGGCCTCGACGAGCAGGAGACCGACGCGTTCGGGGACCTGCTGCTGCAGCTGGCGTCCCACGGTCTGGGCATCCTGCTCGTGGAGCACGACGTCCCGCTGGTGATGCGGGTGTGCGAGCGGCTGAGCGTCCTGGACTTCGGGCAGATCATCGCCGAGGGCACGCCCGCAGAGGTCCGCGCCAACGAGGCCGTCCTCTCGGCGTACCTGGGCACCGGCCCGACCCCCGCGCCGGGCGCCCCCGGTGCGGCACCGGTGGAGGCGCAGTGAGCGACCACGTGCCGGAGCCGCTGCTGGAGCTGCGGGGCGTCCATGCCGCCTACGGCTCGATCGAGGTCCTGGGCGGCGTCGACCTGTCGGTCCCGCCCGGCACCGTCGTCGCGCTCCTGGGGCCGAACGGCGCCGGCAAGACCACGGCGCTCAAGGTGGCCTCGGGCCAGATGGTGCCGACCAAGGGGTCGGTCTTCGTCGCCGGCCGGGACGTCACCGGGGTCGCGCCCGAGGAGCTGGCGCGCCGCGGGCTCACCACGATCCCGGAGGGACGGGGCATCTTCCCCAACCTGACCGTGCGCGAGAACCTCCAGATGGCCACCTACGCGGGCGTCCCGCTGGGCCGGGTGGAGGAGGTGGCCTACGAGCGGTTCCCGCGGCTCAAGGAGCGGCGGTCCCAGCTGGCCGGGACGATGTCGGGCGGCGAGCAGCAGATGCTGGCCATGGCGCGCGGCCTGGCGGTCGAGCCCAAGGTCCTCCTGCTCGACGAGCTGTCCATGGGCCTCGCCCCCCTCGTGGTGGAGGAGCTCTACGGCATCGTGGCCGCCATCGCCCGTTCGGGCACCTCGATCCTGGTGGTCGAGCAGTTTGCCCGTACCGTCCTGGGGGTCGCCGACGTGGCGGCCATCATGGTCAACGGTGCGGTCCGTCGTGTAGGAACTCCGTCGCAGGTCGAGCACGAGCTGTCGACGGCATATCTGGGTGGGTGAACAAGTGGACGACAACCAGCAGCGCATCGAGGAGTTCCGCTCCGAGATCGACTCCCTGAAGCTCAAGGGGTCCTCGGGGGAGAACGAGCAGAAGTTCCTGGCCGGGGGCATCGTCCTCCTGGTCGTGGGGGCGCTCCTCGCGGTCTACGGCGCGATCCAGGTCGGCAACAGCGGCGGGTCGCTCGCCGACCAGATCGCGTTCCTGGCCCAGGGCTCGCTCGTGGGCATCGTGCTCGTCGTGGTGGGGGCCGGGCTGTTCCTGCGCTACTCGCTCGGCCGGTACCTCCGGTTCTGGATGATCCGCCAGACCTACGAGGCCCGCGCCAACACCGACCGCATCGTCGACGCGATCGAGCGCGCCGCCGGCCTCGACGTCCCGGCCGCGCCGGCCCCGGCGCGCGCCCCGGCCCAGCCCGCGGCACCGCAGCCG
>CAIYXG010000137.1 GCA_903930035.1 uncultured Actinomycetes bacterium
CGGCGGTGGCCGCCATGACCAGCTCGAGCACGGTCCGGCCGTCACCGTCGGTCGAGAGCCCGTAGGTGACGGTGGCGGTCACCGTGCCGGGGAACCCCTGGTCGCCGTCGGGCGAGACGAGGGCCAGCACCACCCGGGCGTCGGTCTGCTCGACGACCTCCCAGTCCCGGCGGTCCCAGCCCTCGGGGCCGCCGTGCAGCTGGTGCGGCCCCTCGTTGGGGACCACCTCCACCGGGAGGTACTCGAGGGGGAACCGGGCCTGGGCGATCCGGTTGGCCCAGCGGCCGACCACGGCCCCCAGGTAGGGGTTCTGGCTGCGGTCCCGGTAGTCCGCGGCGGCGCCGAGCGCCACGGTGCACGACGCTGCGACGCCGTGGCGGTCAGGCAGGTCCAGCCGCACCAGGTGGGCCCCGTAGGGCAGCACCTCGGCCGTGACGGTGCCCGCCGTGAGGGTCCGCGTCCCGTCCACGCTCAGTCCTCGAGCGCGCCCGAGCGGGCGACCGCGGCCCACGCCGCCGCGTCGTCGCGCGGACCCAGGTCGCGGCACCACGCCGAGACGGTGAACCGGCCGGACCCCACCCGGTAGCGGTCCAGCGCGTCCGGCCCGCACGCCGCGGTGCCCAGACCGCGGTGGGCGGCGTCCAGGTAGAGCCACGTGCGGGACGCCCCGGCGAGCGGCGGGAGGTCGTCGGTGTGGGTCGCGGCCCAGAGCTCGTGGTCGGCGTGGTGGCGCGCCGTGAACGACAGGCCCGGCCGGCGCGCGACCACGAGCAGCCCGCACTCGTCGTCGCGGACCGCCACCCAGTCCAGGCCCCCGTGCCGGCCGTGCTCCTGGGGGACCACGAAGTCGACGTACTGGTCGGACACGGTGGAGGCCCACCGGCCGCGGCGCACGGAGGCGCACCGGTCGGGGTAGGACTCGTGCGGGCCGTCGCCCAGCCACTCCAGGTCCTCCCAGGTGCCCGGCAGCTCGAGCTCGAGGCCCACCCGGGGCAGGTCGGCGAGCGCCGGCGGGACGGTGAGCACCACGTCCAGCCGGGTCCAGCCGTCGGGCCGGGCCACGGTGCGGTGCCGGACCCCGACGGGCGGGGCCTCGCCGGCGGGCCGCAGCTCGCCGGTGGTCGTGGTCACGACGTCGTCCCTGGTCCGGCGCTGCCGCGGCGGGGCGTGCACCCAGTCGGCACGGTCCAGGCCGAGCGTGTCGACCCACCGGAGCGTCTGGCCCTGGATCCCGCGCAGCCACCCGACCCGCAGGCCGTCGTTGTCGGTCAGGGCCCGGAACACGGTGGGCGTCCACGGGGCCTGGTCCACGGTCCGCTCCCCCACCGGCACCACGGCGCGGGCACGCGGCACCGGCACGGCCGCCCGCACGGTCCGCACGGGGAGCGGGAGCTGGTCCCAGCCCACGAGCGCCCCGGCCGGGAACCACTCGGTGGCGCGGCGCTGGACCCACTCGACCGTGAGGGTGGCGGTCGCACCGGCCGGTCCGGTGGGCCGCACCCACGCCGGGTCTGCGGACAGGTCCACCACCTGCGACGACTGCGGGCCCAGGTCGCCCACGTCGAGGGTCCCCGACGCGACCTGGGTGCCGTCGACGTCCACCCGCCAGCGGCCCCGCAGGTCGGACAGGGTCGTGAACCAGCGGTGGCTCACCACCCGCACCTTGGCGCCGGACAGCGCGAGGACCTCGACGGGCCGGCCGAGCCAG
>CAIYXG010000138.1 GCA_903930035.1 uncultured Actinomycetes bacterium
AGTCCGGTGCCGCGGCCCGGCGCTCCACCTCCACGGCGCCGCGCCGCACGACCACGACGCCCCCGGGCAGCACCGCACCCGACGCGCAGCCGCCCGGGTCGCAGGTACCCGATGCCCAGATACCCGAGGCGCAGACGCTCCGGGTGCTGGTGACCAACGACGACGGGGTGCGGTCCCCGGGCCTCGCCGCACTGGTCCAGGAGCTCCGCGCCCTCCCCGGCACGCAGGTGACGGTGGTGGCCCCGGCGACGGACCAGAGCGGCACCGGCGACGCGTTCACCGAGGGCAGCGTGCGGACGTCGGGCACCACGACCCTGAACGGCGACCCGGCCACTGCGGTGGAGGGCTTCCCCGCGGACGCCGTGGCGGTGGCGCTCGGCGAGAACGGCCCGCAGCCCGACGTGGTGGTCGCAGGGGTGGACGACGGCGCCAGCCTGGGTCCGGCCGCGCAGGTCTCGGGCACGGTCGGCGCGGCCCGTGCCGCCGCCATGGCCGGCATCCCGGCGCTGGCGGTGGGCCAGGGCGCGGGCAGCCCGCCCGACCTGGCCAACGGCGCGCGGCTCGCCGTCCTGTGGGTCGCGCAGCACCGCGAGCAGCTCCTGGCCCGCGACATGGACGTGACGGGCGTGGTGCACCTCACCGTGCCGACGTGCACCAACGGCACGGTGCACGGCATCAAGGAGGTCCCGCCCGCGCCGACCGTGGCGGGCGCCGGTGGCCGGCCCGACTGCAGCGCGGCGACGCAGGGCGCGCAGCCCGCCGACGATGTGGCGGCCTACCTGGCCGGCTGGGCCAGCCAGTCGGAGCTCCCGCTCGACGGCTGAGCGCTACGAGGCGGGACCGTGCGGCGGCCGGGCCGGCGGACGCGTGTCGCCAGGGGCGAACACCTCGACCCGGCGCAGTGCGGCCGACATGACCTGGGCCGACATGGCGCCGAGCGCCGCCTCGGTCTGCGACAGGTGGCCCAGGACGCCGCAGTCCGGGTGCGCCACCGCCTGCGGGCCGTACTGGTCGACCACGTCGAGCAGCATCCCGATCTCCAGGCCGTAGTCGACCTCGAACGAGAGCTGGCGGAGCACGTCGGTGCGGGCGGCGACCTGGCCGGAGAGCGGCTCGAGCATCACGGCCAGGTCCGGGTGGAGCAGGCCCAGCAGCGGCTGGGCGACCAGCTGCGTGATGCGGCCGGGCTCGCGGGGGACGCCCGCAGGCCGGACCCGTTCGAACGACGCCTTGGACAGCACCACCTGCGGGTCGAGCAGGGGGGCGAGGAGGCGCGGCAGGAAGTCGGTGCCGTCGATGAACAGGTCGCCGTCGAGGAAGACCGTCACGGGCGAGTCGACCAGCGCGACGGTCCGCCAGAGCGCGTCGCCCTTGCCCAGCGAGGGGCCCCCGGGCTCGAGCGCCGCCACGGTCACGACCTCGGCGCCGGCGGCGGCTGCCACCTCGGCCGTGCGGTCGGTCGAGCCGCCCTCGGCCACCAGGACGCGCTCGGCGCCACCACGGAACGACTCGGTGACCACGTCGGCGACGCGCTCCTCCTCGTCGACCGCCGGCACCACGACGGTGAACTGCATGCTGGTCAGGTCGATGCTGGTCATGCAGGACCCATCATGGGTCAGTCGGCCGGGTTGTGCCGCAGGTCCGGCCGCAGCTCGAGCGGACCGTCGACGCCGCGCGACACCGCCCGCTGGACGGTGAAGAACTCCACGGTCCCGCGCACGTCGTGGACGCGCAGCAGGTCCTGGTCCTCGATCGCGCACGCCGCCATGGCCCCGAGGGTGCCCGGCCCGCGTCCACGGGGCGGCTGCTCCACGAGCGCCCCCACGAAGTCCTTGCGCGACAGCGCCCAGAGCACGCGGCGCACACCCAGCCGGGCCCGCAGGTCGGGAGTGGCCCGCAGCACGGCGATGGTCTGGTCGGGGGTCTTGCCCAGGTCGGCGCCCAGGTCGAGGACCACGCGCTCGGCCGGGACGCCCTGGCGCGCCAGCACCTCGAGCTTCTCGGCGAGGTAGCGCTCGCAGTCGGCCACGGGGTCGTCGGCCAGCTGGTCGGCCGCCAGCCGGACCTTCGGGCGGGCCAGGTTGTAGGTCAGGACGTACTCGAGGCCGTGCTCGGCGACGACCGCACCCATGTCCGGGTCGAGCAGGCCCGACGGGTCGTTCACGATCTGGACGCCGAGCGGCAGCGCCGCCTGCACGACCTGGTGGCGGTAGGTGTCGAGCGAGACCGTGACGTCGGGCAGCCGGCCCCGCACGGCCTCGAGCACCGGCAGCACGCGGCCGACCTCGACCTCGACCGGCAGCTCGTCCTGGTCGGTCCGCAGCGACTGGCCACCGATGTCGACCACGTCGGCGCCGTCGTCCACGAGCGCCTGGGCCGCGTCGGCCGCGCCGTCGGCGTCGAACGAGCTGCCCGAGAACGACTCGGGAGAGGCGTTGAGGACGGCAAGGATCCCGGGGCGGGCGACGTCGTGCATACAAGAGGGTCCCAACCGTCGGCGGGCGCCGCATGTTCCTCCTGGACGCCGGGCCCAGGAATGGACGGCCGTCGTGCAGGCCGGCCGGGGACCGGCAACTACCGTGGTGCACCGCATGGGGGATGCAACGAACGACGGGCCGCCGGCCGGGGCGCCGGCGAAGGAGCGCCACCTGGGTCGCATTGCCGCGACCGTGCTGCTGGCGCTGCTCGGCTCGTGGGTGGGCGTCCGGATCCTGGCCCAGACCACCGTCGAGACCTCGGTCGGCGAGGCCACCCTGTCGGTGCAGCCGTCGCTGCGCGGCATCACCCGGCTCAGCGTGGCGCCGCTCGGCTCCGTGATCGGCCGCACCCACATGTCGCCGGTCATGGTCGACGCACGACTGACGGCGCTCGACCAGAACCTGGTGCTGCGGCAGGCGGAGTCGTTCCAGGACACCGGTGAGCTCGCCGCCGAGATCGACACCTCCGAGCTGGCCGACCAGCTCGGGGCCGCACTCTGGCCGCTCACCCTCCGCACCGTGCTGGGTGCCGTGCTCGGTGCCTCGCTCCTGGTGCTCCTGGTCGTCCGGCGTCGCAACATGGTGCTGCTCGCGGCCGGGGTGGGGCTGGTGGTCTCGGTCACTTCGCTGGCACTCACGGCCGCCACCAACGACGGCACGGCGTGGCGGGACCCGGAGCGGAAGGGCCTGGTGGCGCTCGCCCCCGAGCTGGTCAACCAGGTCGAGTCCAAGGACACCACCGAGGCCCGGGAGTACTTCGCCCGCACCATCCGCAACCTGCAGGGCATCTACCGCGGCTACGTGGGCACCGCCCGCACGCTCCAGGCCATCAAGGGCACCCAGCGCGTCGCCGTGGTCAGCCTGCGCGTCGCCCCGCTCGAGGCCGGGCAGGTCGACGACGGGGTGGAGGTCGCCGTGGTCGAGGAGGACACCGACGAGACCGGCGAGACCCCCACCACCCTGGCCGGCGAGACCACGACGACGACCAGCACGACCGTCCCGCCGGTGCCGCTCGGCGCGCCGTCGGTCGACCCGAACTCGTTGCGGACGTTCGCGAGCCTCACCAACGACCAGGCCGTGGTCGCCGCCGTCATCTACCTGGACGGCCCCACCAGCGCCATCACCCCGTGGGTGCTGACCGACGCCGGCATGGAGGCCATCGCCATCGTGGTCGGGACCGACGGCACCAAGATCGTCCAGCCCGCCCGGCTGAGCACCCCGATCCCCTTCATCGAGGAGGTGCCGGGCCTGGTGGTCAAGGTGGACCAGCTGCGCATCTCGGTCCTGGACCCGACCCGGCCACGGACCGTGCCCGACAACACCTCGCTGCTCGTGGTGCCCGAGGGCCTGACGGTGCCCGAGGACGCCACCGTGGCCTCCGTCCGGTCCGGGCGGACGCTGCGGGCCAGGGGCAGGGTGACCTCGGCCGTCGTGGTGCCGGAGTCCACCCGGACCAACCTGCGGGCGGCGACGCTGGCCGTGAACCCGACCACCGGTGCGACGCCGCTGGTGAACCTGATGACCGTGAGCCCGGCGGGCGTGGACGTCGAGACGGTGACCCCGTGAGCGACGAGCTGCCGCCGACCGACGAGGGTCCCGCCGGGGACTCGCCGGCGACGCCGGACGAGACGTCGCGGGGCCGGCGGTTCGGCCGGGGCGTCGTCGGGTTCCTGCTCGCCGCGCTGCTGGGCGTCGTCGGCGCCGGCGTCGGCCTGGCGGCCTGGGGACCGGTGCGCGCCGACGTCGGCGCACTGCGGCTGGGCATCAGCATCGCCCCGTCCACGCAGGGCGAGTCGGTGGTGGACCTGTCCCCGCTCGGCGCGGTGAAGTTCGACACCCACGACGCCCCGTTGCGGTTCCGGGCCAGCATCGACGACTTCGAGTCCACCGCCGCCCGCCGCGCCGTGCGGACCGGCAAGCTGCCGTCGACCAAGGAGCTGCAGGAGGCCGCACCCCGGGCGCTCGGCATCGCCGGTGGCACGATCCTGCTGGTCGCCGCCGGCAGCGGCGCGCTGCTGGCGGGGCTCGTGCGGCGCCGCTGGTCGGCCGCCGCCATCGGCGCCGTCGCCCCGCTCGTGGTCGTGGGGGGCGTGATCTTCGCGTCGTGGCGGTCGTTCGACCTGCAGACGGCCGACCCGGACTGCACCGGTGCGATCGGCCTCGCCTGCGAGGGCGTGGCGAGGGTCCGCGAGGCGGTCGACGCCAAGGACAGCCAGACCACCGACATCGGCGAGACCGCCAAGACGCTCGCCGGCTTCTACCTGGGCGCCGTCGGCACCGACGACGCGACGCGGGACTCGACCGTGCGGGTGCTGCTCATCAGCGACGTCCACCTCAACCCGTCGTCGCTCGGGTTCGCCGCCAACCTGGCCGAGGCGTTCGACGTGGAGACCGTGGTCAACGTCGGCGACGACGCCGACTGGGGCGGGGCCGTCGGCAACATCGTCGGCGGGCCCAAGGACGTCGACGTGCCGTACCTCTGGACCCGGGGCAACCACGACTCGCTCGCCACCCAGAACGAGCTCAAGAAGAACGGCGCCGTGGTGCTGGACAACACCAGCTACACCCAGGCCGGCGTGTCGTACTGGGGCATCGGCGACCCGACGTTCTCGCCGAAGGCCGACAAGACCGTGGTGCGCCTGGGCGAGAAGCAGTACAAGCAGAAGTGGTCCCGGGAGGTGCTCGTGCCGGCGCTCGGCAAGCTGGCGTCCCAGCCCGACGTGCTGGTCGTGCACGACCCGAACATGGCGGCCGGGCTGACCAACCGGCCCAAGCTCACCGTGAGCGGCCACACGCACAAGTTCAAGGCGACCACCGGCCGCAACCCCGACGGCTCACCCTGGGCGGTCGTCACCAACGGGTCCACCGGCGGCGCCGGCCTGCGGGTGCTCGACACCGGCCAGGAGCGGCCCATGCAGGCGTGCGTGATCTGGCTCGACAAGACGACCAGGGAACCGTTGTTCCTGGACCTGTTCAGCTTCCGTCCGCTCGTCGACGACACCTACTCGGCCGAGCGGGTCAGCCTGCTCCCGCCCAGCTGACCGTGCCCCCGACCGACGACGACGCGCAGTACGAGGTCGAGGTCGACCCGGACCTGTTCGCCGGGATCGACCCCGAGGAGGCGGCCGGGCTGGTCGGGTGCTCCGAGGTCGAGGCCGCCGAGGAGGCGGCCGAGCGGGGCTGGGTGTTCCGGGTCGGGTCGCGCGACGGCATGTTCTTCCCCCTCACCCGGGAGTACCGGCCGGACCGGGTGACGGTCAGCGTCGACGAGGACGAGGTCACCTCCGTCGAGGTCGGCTAGCTGCTCGGGAAGAGCTGGTCGGCCAGGGCGTGCCGGCGGAGCTTGCCCGTCGCGGTGTGCGGCAGCCCGTCGACCACCACGACGTCCTTGGGCCGCTTGTGCGGCGCCAGACGCTCCCGCGCCGCGTCCATGACGGCGGCGGGCAGCACGTCACCCACGACCGCGGCGCACACCCGCTGGCCCCAGCGCTCGTCGTCCACGCCGAACACGGCCACCTCGACGACGCCGGGCACCTCGGCGAGCACCCGCTCGACCTCGGCGGGGTAGACGTTGACGCCGCCGGTGATGACCAGGTCGTCGCGGCGGCCGTCCAGGTAGAGGTAGCCGTCGTCGTCCAGGCGGCCCAGGTCGCGGACCGTGAACGCGCCGTGGGCCGACGGG
>CAIYXG010000139.1 GCA_903930035.1 uncultured Actinomycetes bacterium
CAGGTCCTGCCGGCCGAGTGCCCCGCCGGCGGCGGCCCGGCCACCCCGCCGGCGACCGTGGGCGTCGGCGGCCGGCTCACCGTGCTCGTCCCGCCCGCCGACTACCGGCCGGGGGTGAAGTACCCGCTGCTCGTCAGCCTCCACCCGTTCCTGCTCGACGAGTCCGCGTGGGAGGGCTACTCGTTGCTCGGCCAGCGCGCCGCCGCCCGCGGCTACTGGACGCTGATCCCCCGCGGCAGCGACCCGGGTCCGCGCTGGTCGGTCGCCGGCGGGCCCGACTACGGCGTCGACGACGTCGCGTACCTCGACGACCTGGTCGTCACCACGGCCCGTACCGTCTGCGTGGACCGGGACCGGATCTTCGCGGCCGGGTTCTCCGCCGGCGCCGCGATGTCGGTGGGCCTCAGCTGCGAGCTGCCGTGGCGGTTCCGGGCGGTCGTGGCGTCGGGCGGGGCCAACCTGACCACCGTCTGCGCCGGGGTGGGGCCGACCGACGCGCTCATCATCCACGGCTCGGCCGACGGGTTCGCCCCGCTCGACGGCAACACGCTCGCCCCCGTGCCGCCCAAGGGCATCACGGTGGACTCGGTGGTCGCCAACTTCGCCGTCCGCAACGGGTGCGGCGCCACGCCGACCCCGGTCGTGGCGACCCCCACCGTGACCCGGCAGGTCTACTCGTGCGGCGACCACCGGCTCGAGTACTGGCCGGTGCAGGGGATGGGCCACACGTGGGCCTCGGCGACCTTCCCCCTGGACCTCGTGACCGGGGCGACCGACACCACGTTCTCGGCCACCGACGTCGCGCTGGACTTCTTCGACGCCTCCTGAGACAGTCGTCCTATCGCATTGCCTGACGGTCGCTCCCATGCCGGCCGCCAGAACGTCCACCGCCCGGCCGTCCTGCGGGACGACCGGGCGGTGTGCTGTCCGGACGCCGTCCGGCCCGCCGCCGGGGGCGGACCGTCCCGGGCCGGCTAGTCCTGGTCGGCGAAGGGGTCGGAGCCGTGCTTGCGCGACGCCGTCTCGACCGGCACGAAGTCGTGCGTCTCGGTCGGCAGGTAGCGCTGGGCCGACTGGTCGAGGTCCCGGGCGTAGAACTGGCTGGCCCAGTTGCGGAACTTCATGAACGGGCCGTCGGTGTCGGCCAGCGCCGGTCGCACCAGGTGCGCCTTGTTCTCCCAGATCGGCTTGTCCTCGAGCACCTGGTTGTGGACCTCGTCCACGAAGGCCTGGCCGACGCTCGAGTTGAGCGCCTCGTCGTCCCCGAGCTTGCGGACGGTGAAGCTGAAGCGCATGTGGCACTTGTTCGCGCCGATCGGCGTGTTGGTGCCCATGAGCACCGTGTCGATGATCCCGGAGAACCGGATGCACGAGAAGCCGGGGCCGAACGAGTCGGCGTCGATCCGGCCGTCGACCACGCCCCGGGGCGGCGGGAACTTCTGGATGGACCGCATGCGGGTGAACGGGCCGTCGATCTCGTAGGACTCGAGCTCGGGCACCTGCTCGGTGTGGTGCACGTAGCGGAAGTGCGCCGCGTCGACCCCGTTCTCGGCGAGCTCCTGCCACGCCGCCTCCACGACGTACTCGCGCGTCACCATCTCGGTGAAGTTGTCCGGGTCGTTGAACTCGGGGATCTCGGGGATCTCCCACTGGGGCTCCGCCGCGTCGGGGTGGTACCAGGCCATGACCAGCCCGTTGCGCTCGATGGTGGGGTAGGACCGGACGCAGCCCTTCTTGTTGATGCGCTCCGAGTACGGGATCAGCGTGTTCTCGCCGGCGCTGTTGAACCGCCAGCCGTGGAACGGGCACGCCAGGTCGTTGCCCTGCACGCTGCCGCCGAACGCGAAGTGCGCGCCCAGGTGGGGGCAGAAGGCGTCGTTGACGCTCGGGGTGCCGTCCTCGGCCCGCCAGACGACGAGCTGCTCGCCCCAGTACTCGAGGGGCTTGACCTCACCGACGGCGAGCTCGGAGCTCCAGGCCACGACGAACCAGCCGAAGGGGACCGGGAACGGTGAGCGCATCTCGGTCGTGGACTCGACCCGCTGCGTGTCGGACATGGGGGCTCCTCCCGTGGCGGCAGGCCGTCGGCCGCCGTTCGACTTCCGGAACTAGAACGTGTTCTAGCCTAACGGACGCACGGCGCAGCCGCCCACGGGGGCGGGCGGTGCCACCGGGCCGGTGCCGTCCGGGCCCTCGTGCGCGTCCCGGTCTGCTGCGGGCTCAGCCGCAGGCGGCCTTCATGACCGGGTAGGCGTTGGTCATGCGGCCGTTGACCGGGCGCAGGCCCAGGTGCAGGTGCGGCGGGGTGCCCACGGCGTCGCCCGAGGTGCCGACGTAGCCGATCACCGTCCCCGCGGCGACCCGGCCGGTGAGCGGCGTGCGGGCCGCCAGGTGGGCGCCGTAGACGACCCAGCCGGTGTCGGTCGTGAGGCTGAAGGTGAGGCCGCCCAGACCGTTCATGCCGTACTTGAGCGTGCCGTTGGCGGGGGCGACGATCGGCGTGCCGTTGGGGGCGAACATGTCCGTGCCCTCGTGGAACCGGCCGTTGGACCGCGGGAAGCCCCAGTCGTTCATGAACGTGGACCGGACCGGGCACCGCAGGGCCGGCAGGCTCGCCGTCCAGGTCCCGGCGCCGGCGGGCGCGGTCGTGGTCGGCGACGGACGGACCGTGGTGGTCGGTGCCGGCGCGCCGGCCGGAAGGGCCAGCAGCACCTTGCCCGGCAGGATCTTGGACGTCGCCGTCATCGAGTTGAGCCAGAGGAGCGTGGCCAGCGGCGTGCGGGTCTTTTTGGCGATCGCGCTCAGGGTGTCGCCCGCCACCACGGTGTAGCGGACGGTCGCGCCGGCGGACCGGGGCGCCGTGGTCGTGGGCGAGGGCCGCACCGTGGTCGTGGGCGCCGGGGCCGAGGTGCGGCGGACGAACGCGGGGTTGGGGAACTCCAGCATGACGCGGGCCCCGACGTAGAGCTTGTCGGCGACGACGCCGTTGGCGGCCCGGACGACGGACGGGTCGATGCCGTAGGACCGGGCGATGGACGCCACGGTCTCGCCCCGGCCGACCACGTGGTAGCGGAGGCCGCCGAGCGAGCCGGACGGGACCACCCGGGCGCGGGCCAGGAGGCCGGTCGCCGGGTACAACGGGCGGGC
>CAIYXG010000140.1 GCA_903930035.1 uncultured Actinomycetes bacterium
CACCCGGACGTGTTCAACACGCTCCTGCAGATCCTCGAGGAAGGTCGCCTGACCGACTCGCAGGGCCGGTCCGTGGACTTCCGCAACACCGTCCTCATCATGACGTCCAACCTGGGCACCGCCGACCTGCGCAAGTCGACCGTCGGCTTCTCGAAGAACGACGAGGCCGTCACCTACGAGCGCATGAAGGAGAAGGTCAACGAGGCCCTGAAGGCCCACTTCCGGCCCGAGTTCCTGAACCGCATCGACGACGTCATCGTCTTCCACGAGCTGTCCAAGGCCGAGGTCACGCAGATCGTGGACCTGATGATCAAGCGTGTGGCCGAGCAGCTGGCGGGCCAGGGCATGGGCCTGGAGGTCTCCCAGGAGGCCAAGTTCCACCTGGCCGACAAGGGCTACGACCCCACGCTGGGGGCCCGGCCGCTGCGCCGTGCCATCCAGCGCCTGGTCGAGGACCCGCTCTCGGAGCGCCTGCTGTGGAAGGAGTTCCACGCCGGCCAGACGATCATGGTCGACGTCGAGCCCGACCCGGAGAACCCGGGCGAGCTGGTCGTCACCTTCAACGGCGTCGAGGGCTTCGTGCCCCCGGTCGAGGAGCTGGCTGCCACCGGCGGCGAGTGACCCTCCGCCCACTTCCTGTACCACCGGCCCGCACCAAGGTGCGGGCCGGTGCGCGTCCACCGGTAGCCTCCGCACCCGTGCGGCGCCTCGTCCTGCTCCTCCTCCCGCTGCTGGTGGCAGGGACGGCGTGCCAGGCCCGGGCCACCGTCGCGGTCGACGTCCGGGAGGACGGCTCCGGCACCGTGGCGGTCACCGTCCGTCTGGACCCGGAGGCCACGTCGCGTCTGGGCGACCCGGCCACGGCGCTCGCCACCGCCGACCTGGTCGACGCCGGCTGGAAGGTCCCGGCGCCCGCCACCCGGGCCGGCGCCGTCACGCTGCGGGCGGTCCGGCCGTTCGGCTCGCCCGACGAGCTCGCCGCCGTGCTCGACGAGGTCGGCGGCAAGGACGGTGTGTTCCGCGGGACCTCGCTGTCGGTGGGCGAGTCGTTCGCGTCGACCACCTACGACTTCCGGACCACCGTGCGCCTGACGGGCTCGCTCGAGCAGCTGTCCGACCCCGAGCTGGCGACGGTGCTGGGCAACCTGCCCCTCGGCCGCACGGCCGAGGAGCTCGCCGCCGAGGGGGCCGACGTCGCAGGGGCCGCCCGGCTCACGCTCGAGGTCACCCTGCCCGGTGCCGACCCGGCCACCTGGACCCGGTCGGCCAGCAGCGGCGCGCCGTCCACCGTGGTGGCCACGGCCTCGTCGCGCGTCTGGACGTGGTGGGCCGTGGCCGTGGCCGGACTGGGCCTGGTGCTCGTCGTCTCGGGGGTGGTGGTGGGGCTGCGGTCCCGCCGGCCCGCCCCCGCGGCATCGCCGCCGCGTGTCGGAGGATCGAACTAGTGTTCGGTCCATGGCAAAGACCCGGACCGTCTTCCGCTGCATGAGCTGCGGGGCCGACACCCCCAAGTGGGTCGGCAAGTGCCCCTCGTGCGGTGACTGGAACACCCTCGCCGAGGAGATCGACACCCCGTCGACCTCTCCGCTCGTCGCACCCACCCCACCGGTCGCCATCACCTCCGTAGGTGCCGTCGACGGCCAGCCCGTGGCCTCGGGCCTGGGCGAGTTCGACCGCGTCCTCGGCGGCGGCCTGGTGCCCGGCAGCGTCACGCTCGTCGGGGGCGAGCCCGGCATCGGCAAGTCCACGCTCGTGCTGCAGCTGCTGGGCGCGCGGGCCACGGCCGGCGACAAGGTCCTGTACGTCACGGGCGAGGAGTCGGCCCACCAGGTGCGGCTGCGGGCCGAGCGCCTGGGCGCCCTCGACGACCACCTGCTGCTGGCGGCCGAGACCTCGCTGCCGAACATCGTCCACCACCTCGAGGAGCTCCGTCCCGAGCTGTGCGTGGTCGACTCCATCCAGACCCTCTACGACCCGCAGTTCTCCTCGGCCCCCGGCTCGGTCACCCAGGTGCGCGAGTGCGCCCACCGGCTGGTCCAGGTCGCGAAGGCCAGCGGCACGACCCTGCTCCTGGTGGGGCACGTCACCAAGGACGGCCAGCTGGCCGGGCCCCGCGTGCTCGAGCACGTGGTGGACACGGTCATCTCGTTCGAGGGCGACCGCCACCACGCGCTCCGGGTGCTGCGGGCCCAGAAGCACCGGTTCGGCTCCACCGAGGAGCTGGGCCTGTTCGCCATGGCGGGCGACGGCCTCGAGCCGGTGCCCGACCCGTCGGGGCTGTTCCTGGGGGACCGCCGCCCCGGCATCCCCGGGTCGGTGGTCACCCCCGCCCTCGACGGGCACCGCCCGCTGCTGGTAGAGGTCCAGGCGCTCGTCGCCGCGACCAACCTGCCCCAGCCGCGCCGGTCGGCCCAGGGCCTGGACTCCGGCCGGCTCAGCCTGCTGCTCGCCGTCATGGACCGCCGTGCCGGCGTGCCGGTCGCCGGCATGGACGTCTACGCCTCGGCGGTGGGCGGCGTGAAGGTCCTCGAGCCCGGCGCCGACCTGGCCATCTGTGTCGCCCTGGCCTCGGCACTCTTCGGCGAGCCCGTCGGTGAGCACGTCGTGGCGTGCGGCGAGGTCGGCCTGGGCGGCGAGCTGCGTCAGGTCGGCCGGCTCGACCGGCGGCTGTCGGAGGCCGCCCGCCTCGGGTTCCGGCGGGCCGTGGTGCCGCGCTCGGCCCCCGACGTCGACGCCGACATCGAGCTGGTGCGGGTGCCGTCGCTCGCCGCCGCGCTCGACGTCCTGGGCCTCGTCCGCCGCTAGCGGGACGATTCCTGCGGGTCCTCCCGTAGACTCTGCGCATGCAGACCCTCGGCCGGGCGGCCAGACCATGAGCGAACGTCGCTCCAAGGAGCTCATGACGGCGCTGGCCGCCGTTGCGCCCGGCCGTCCGCTCCGCGAGGGCCTCGACCGCATCCTCAAGGCCAACATGGGCGCCCTCATCGTGATCGGCGACGGTCCCGACGTGCTCAACATCAGCTCGGGCGGGTTCCTGGTCAACGCCTCGTTCACGCCGCAGCGGCTGTCGGAGCTGGCCAAGACCGACGGCGCGATCGTCCTGGACGAGGCCGCCGACCACATCGCCCGCGCCAACGTCCACC
This sequence comes from uncultured Actinomycetes bacterium, assembly GCA_903930035.1. Lineage (GTDB taxonomy): Bacteria > Actinomycetota > Acidimicrobiia > Acidimicrobiales > Microtrichaceae > CAJANQ01. Next base: position 3,144 of record CAIYXG010000140.1, read on the forward strand.
TGGTGCCCAACCCCAACGTCCCCACCGAGGAGACCGGCACGCGGCACCGCACGGCGGAGCGGGTCGCCCGGTCCATCGGCGTGCCGTGCCTCTCGGTGTCCGAGGACATGGCGGTCGTCACCGTCTACACGAAGAACGAGCGCTACCAGCTGGAGCCCATCCCGGCGATCCTGAGCCGCTGCAACCAGGCCCTGCAGACGCTCGAGCGCTACCGGAACCGCCTCGACGAGGAGTCGTCGAGCCTCACGGCGCTCGAGATCGAGGACGCCGTCACGCTCCGCGACGTCGTCACCCTGCTCCAGCGCGCCGAGCTCGTCGCCCGCATCTCCGAGGAGATCGAGCAGTACCTCGTCGAGCTGGGCACCGACGGCCGGCTGGTCCGCCTGCAGCTGCGCGAGCTCATGGCCGGCGTCGCCGACGAGCGGCGGCTGGTCGTGCTCGACTACTTCCAGGAAGACATCTCGTGGGACCTGGAGCAGGCCATCGAGACGCTGTCGGCCATGGACGTCGACGACCTGCTCGACGCCGAGGAGGTGGCGCAGGCCCTGCACCTGTCCGGCCAGACCGACGACCTCGACGCCTCGATCGAGCCGCACGGCTACCGCATGCTGGCCCGCGTGCAGCGGCTGCCCGAGGGCGTCGGCGCCTCGCTCGTCGCGCACTTCGGCACCCTGACCAAGCTCAACCGGGCCTCGGTCGACGAGCTCGCCGCGGTCGACGGAGTGGGAGAGCACTGGGCCCGGTCGGTCAAGGAGGCCATGGGCCGCATCGCCGAGACGAGCATCCTCGACCGGTACATGTGATCCTGCGCCGGCCTGTGCTCCCTGGGGCGTGCCGGCTGGCGCCGTCATCGCCTGTGCTCCCCGGGGCATGCCGGCTGGCGCCGTCATAGCCTGTCCCCATG
>CAIYXG010000141.1 GCA_903930035.1 uncultured Actinomycetes bacterium
GCCGCCTCGGTGGCCGGTGCTGCGGGCGCGCTGGTGCTCGCGGGCCTCCTGGGGTCGTCGGTCGCCGTCCGCCGGATCACCTCGGTGGACCCGCTCGTCGCACTGGGGTCCCCCCGGTGAGCCCGCGACGTCGCGCCCGGCCCGCAGGCGTCGAGGGTGGCCTCGCCCCGGTCGTGGCCGCCGTGCCCGCCGCCGACGCCATCGCGCCCGTCGACAACCTGTCCGGCAGCGCGGCGGTCCGCCCGTCGGCGCTGGAGATGGAGTCGGTCGTGCTGCGCCACCGCGACGGCACGGACGAGGTCGTGGCCCTCGACGGCATCGACCTGACGGTCGGCTCGGGCGAGCTCGTGGTCGTGATCGGCCCCTCGGGCTCGGGCAAGTCCAGCCTGCTGGCCGTCGCCGGCGCACTGCTGCGCCCGACGTCCGGGACCGTTCGGATCGCCGGCACCGACCTGGGCGGCCTGCGCCGCCGCGAGCTCGCCGCCCTCCGGCGCGACCGGATCGGGTTCGTGTTCCAGACGGGCGGCCTGTTCCCGTCGCTGACGGCGGTGGAGCAGCTGCTCCTCGTCGCCGAGGTGTCGGGCCAGAAGCCGGCACCCCTGCGGGAGCGGGCCGAGCAGCTGCTCCGTGACGTCGGCCTGGGCGCCCGGCTCGGCCACCGGCCCGACCAGCTCTCGGGCGGTGAGCGCCAGCGGGTGGCTGTGGCGCGCGCACTCATGGGGCGGCCGGCGCTCCTGCTGGCCGACGAGCCGACGGCCAGCCTCGACCGCGCCCGGTCGGCCGAGATGGTGGAGCTGCTGTCGGAGCAGACGCACCGTCATGGCGCGGCGACGGTGCTGGTGACCCACGACCCCGACGGGCTGAGCCACGCCGACCGCGTGCTCACGCTCGTGGACGGCCGTCTCACCGGCGCGTAGCCGCACGGCGGGCCGCGCCGGAGGACCGCCGCTGGACAGCCCCCCGACACCCACGGGTAGCGTGGCGCCATGCCAGTGACCGCCGTCGTGAACCAGAAGGGTGGGGTGGGCAAGACCACCGTCACCCTCGGCCTCGCCTCTGCCGCCGCCGCGGCCGGGCGCCGTGTCCTGGTGGTCGACCTCGACCCCCAGGGCAACGCCACGACGGGTCTGGGCCTGTTCGAGGTCGACCCCGGCCAGGGCGTGGACTCGGCGCTCCTCCGTGACGAGCCGGGTGCGGCCGCCCCGATGGTCCGGCCGTCGGGCTGGTCCGCCGTCTGGGCCGACGACCCCGACGTCGTGGTGCCCGACGTGGTGCCGGCCACCCGCGAGCTGGTGCACGCCGAGCGGGTGCTGTCCTCCGACGCGATCGGCGGCAACGTCCGGCTGGCTCTGGCGCTCAAGGGTGTGGCGGACGACTACGACGAGGTGTTCCTCGACTGCCCGCCGTCGCTCGGCCTGCTCGCCGTCAACGGGCTCTTCGCCGCGGACCGCGTGCTGGTCGTGGCCGAGCCGTCGGCCTGGAGCGCGGACGGCGTGAACCAGATCCTCCAGAACGTCGAGCGGGTGGTGCAGCTCCGTCAGGGGGAACTGGTCGTCGCCGGCATCGCCGTCAACCGGCTGGGCCGGACCCGGGACGCCAAGTACTGGAACACCGAGCTGCGCTCGCTCTACCCGGGCATGGTGCTCGACCCGCCCGTGCAGCTCCGCGCGGCGGTGGCCGAGGCGGCGGCGAGCTCGCTGCCGATCCACGCCCTCCACCGGGACGGCTCGATCATGGCGGCGGGCGACTTCGACGGC
>CAIYXG010000142.1 GCA_903930035.1 uncultured Actinomycetes bacterium
GGCCCGGTGGTCACCGGCGCGGGCCCGCACGCCGGCGACGGGTCGGCACCCCGGTTCGACGCGGCCGTGCCGGACGTGGTGCGGATCCACTCCCTCAACATGTGGTGCTTCCTGGCCGTGCTGGTCGTGCTCCTCGTCCGGCTCGCCCGCACGGGCGCGCCCGCCGACGTCCTCCGCAACGGCCAGCGGCTGGTCGCCGTGCTGGTGCTGCAGGGCGGGATCGGCTACCTGCAGTACGAGCTCGGGATCCCGGCGTGGCTGGTGCTGCTCCACGTCGCCGGGGCGACGGCGGTCGTCGCGCTGACCGTGTGGTTCCACATGTGCCTGTCGGACGTGCGGCGCCCCGCGGCGCCGCACGGCGAGCCGTCCGGGGGCCCGGGTGGCGACAGCGTCACCGTGACGACCTAGGGTTTTCCGCCGTGACCGCTCCCATGGAAGTGCGCGAGCCGGAGACCGGCGTCGAGGGCGACCTCGAGCTGCCGTGGGTCGTCATCGTCTGGAACGACCCGATCAACCTCATGAGCTACGTGACGCTCGTCCTCCAGCAGCTGTTCGGCTACTCCAAGGAGAAGGCCACCCAGCTGATGATGCAGGTCCACCACGAGGGCAAGGCCGTGGTGTCGGGCGGCTCCCGCAGCGAGGCCGAGCGCGACGTCTTCCGGCTGCACGAGCACGGCCTGTGGGCCACCATGCAGCAGGACTGACGGGTCGACCGGTCGCATGGCGCTCCGCTCCCCCATCCGCCGCCGCCGGGACGGCACGTACACGGTCGACCTGGGACCGGCCGAGCGCGAGCTGCTCGTGGCGATGTGCGACCAGCTCCGCGACCTGCTCGTGGGCGGGGACCCGGCGCTCGTCCGCCTGTTCCCCACCCCCTACGGGGACGATGCCGAGCGCAACGAGGGCTACGCCGCGCTCGTGGTGCCCGAGCTCACGGAGCGCCGGCTCGCCGCGCTCGAGACCGTCCGGTCCACGGCCCAGGCCACCCAGCTGACCGCCGACGAGCTGGCCGCCTGGATGCGCTCCGTCAACGACGTCCGCCTGGTGCTGGGCACCGTCCTCGACGTCGAGGAGTCCGGGCTGCCGGACGGGGCGTCCGAGGAGGACCGCGAGCGCTACGCCACGTACGAGTACCTGGGCATGGTGCTCGAGCTCATCGTGAGGGCCATGGCAAAGTGAGTCCGGTCCGCGGGTCCCTGCGCCGGCGTCCGCCGGAGTAGGAGCCGCCCGGACCCCGCTGCTAGGGTGCCGTCCGCCCCCAGCGGGGATGGGAGCCCCCATCGTCCAGTGGCCTAGGACGCCGCCCTTTCAAGGCGGTAACACGGGTTCGAATCCCGTTGGGGGTGCAGTGCTAGTGGGCTCCGCTAGCAACAACTGAATGCGAAGTTCGAGGTCCCGTGGTGCAGTTTGGAGTGCACGCCGGCCTGTCAAGCCGGAGGTCGCGGGTTCAAATCCCGTCGGGACCGCCACTTCGGACCGCCACCGGCCCTGGCCGGCAGTGGGACGAATGCCCGGTCGGGTAGCTCAGTTGGCAGAGCGACCGCCTGAAAAGCGGTAGGTCACCGGATCGACGCCGGTCCCGACCACTAGGTGCTGGGGTGCGCGCCCCGGCCAATCGAGGGGGACGTGACCGAGGCCGACTCGTCGGCGGGCGGCGGCGTGGCGTCGCCGACCCGGTTCGTGAGCACTGCTCCGAAGCTCGGGTTCGCCGCGCCGCTCGACGGCCTGCGCGCCGTCGCCATCCTGCTGGTGCTCCTCGCCCACTCGTCCTACGAGGGGTTCGCCTCGTTCGTGGGCGGGGTCGACGTCTTCTTCGTGGTGAGCGGGTTCCTCATCACCACGCTCCTGCTGGACGAGGACCGGGAGTTCGGCTCGGTGAGCACCAAGAACTTCTACGTCCGCCGCGCGCTGCGGCTCCTGCCGCTGCTCTTCCTGGTCCTCGCGGCCACGCTCGGCGGCGCCGTCGTGCTCCACCTGGCCGACGTCGGCGACCCCGAGTTCCTGGCCACGACCTGGTCGGACGTGTGGCCCGGTGCGCTCTACATCTCCCACGTGGTGCACCCGGTCCACCAGGAGGTGCTGGTCGGCGGGGCGCCGCTGGAACGCCCGCTGATCCAGCTCTGGAGCCTGTCGGTCGAGGAGCACTTCTACCTCTTCGGCGTCCTGGGCATCCTCGTGTTCATCGGCCGCCGCTGGATGACCACGCTCGCCCTGCTCCTGGTCGGCGCCTGGCTGTTCATCGGCACCGCCCGTGCGCTCGGCCACGTGGGTCCCAACCTGGCCTGGTGGCAGCGCCCCGACTCGATCTTCATCGGGGTCCTGCTGGCGGTCGCCAACGCACACCTCCCGCCCGAGCGGCTGACGGCCCGGTTCCGCGCCTGGCTCGGGCGGGCTGCGGTCGTGGCCGCCGTCGTCGGCGGGTGGGTGCTGTTCGTCGGCACGGCGTTCGCCGGGCCGCTCGGGGTCCAGCTGCCGTTCTCCCCCGAGCCCGGGGGCGACCTGCGCGACTCGCTCTACTGGGGACGTCTGGGGTTCAGCGTCGTGGCCCTGTGCAGCTCGGTCGTGGTCCTGGCCGTGGTCCGGCTCCCCGACTCCCGGCTGGCCCGGGGCCTCTCCGTGAAGCCGCTGCAGGCGGTCGGGCGGCGCAGCTACGCGATCTACCTGATCCACGTGCCGCTGTACCTGCTGATGCGCGAGGCGCTCGGCAACAAGCTGGGCGACGGGCCCGTGCTCCTCCTGTACCTGCCGGCGCTGGTCGTCAGCGTGGAGCTGGCACACCGGTTCGTCGAGCGGCCGCTCGGCCGCCTGCGGCACAAGTACGCGCCGGGCGGCACGCCCCTGGTCCCGACCTGAGGGGACCGCTCAGGTGGGGCAGGTCTTCGAACCCACCAGGTTCACCAGCGGGTTCAGGTCGGCGTCCTTGCAGACCCGCTCGATCGGCAGGACGCGCCAGCCGTTGCGCTCGACCGCCGCGTCGACCGTGGCGTCGGGCTGCAGGTAGACGGCCACCAGCACCAGGTCCGGGGTGAGCGGGATCTCCACGACCTTGGCGTCCTCCGGCAGGTCCTTCAGGTCGGGGGCCACCCACATCTCGACCAGCTCGGACAGCCGGTACGACGTGCGGTCCGGGTCGGGCCGCTTCATGAGGGGCAGGCCGAGCACCAGGCTGACGTCGCGGTCCACCAGCTGCTGGGGGGTGGCCATCCGTACGTGGCCCGGGTAGTAGAGCCCGATGGGCTCCCCCTCGCGGGCGATGCCCGGGTCGGTCAGGCCGAGCATGTCGACCGTGGGCAGGTCGGCGAAGTACGGGAGGACGCCGAGCGGCTCCACCGCCAGCACCGGCTGGTCCGCCACGCCGGGGCCGCCGCCCAGCTCCCGGTTGAGCAGCTCGCCCATGCCCTTCCACGTGGTCTTCGACTCGTTCGGCCAGTGGCTCAGCTCCCGGAAGGTCAGCACCGGGTAGGGCACGACCGTCGGGGCGATCCGGTGCACGCCCGAGAACACCAGGAGGACGGCGACCAGCAGCACCTGGGCCCGGACGCTGCGGAAGCGGTTGAGCAGGTAGGCCGCCACGAACGCCAGCACCGGGATGACCGCGACCATGAAGCGGTACTCCATGAAGTCGCCGCCGACGTAGCAGACGTAGGCGAACCAGACCGGGAGGACCACCAGCACCTGCCGGATGCCGGGCACGGCGAACAGGTCCTTGCGCAGCCGCAGGAACCGCGGGATGAACAAGAACGCCGCGTAGCTGGCGAAGAAGCACAGCAGGTAGAAGACGCCGTAGAGCACGGGGACGACCGGGTTGCCCGCCGACTTGGCGTAGAAGGTGTTGGGCAGCAGGTTGCCGTAGAAGTCGAGCTTCCAGACCACCCACGGCACGACCACGGCGGCGGCCGGCAGGCCGATCTGCACGACCGAGGAGAGCAGGACCCGCGCCTGCACCGGCCGCTCCTGCTCGCGGCGCCACTGCACGAACAGGTGGACCAGGATCCACGTCCCCACCAGGACGGCGGAGTCGAGGCGGGTCAGCACCGCCAGGCCGGCGCACAGTCCGGCCAGGGCCCTGCGCCACGACCGCTGCTCGGCGGAGAACGCGCCCACCGGCACCAGCAGCGCGCCGACCGAGACCACCAGGAACGTCTGGAGCATCGTCTCCAGGCCGCCCGTGGCGTAGCCCAGGAAGCTCATGTTGGCGACCATGACCACGGCCACCAGGAAGCCCATGGCCCGTGACCCGAACACCCGGCCGGCAAACCGCAGCACCACCAGCACCGTGCCGACCATCAGGACGATCCCCACGACCTGCGAGAACACGGGCGCCGACCAGCCGAGCCGCTCGGGCAGCGCCATGAACCAGGTCCACAGGAAGTTCGTGTAGCCCTCGACCGGCTCGCCCACGTTGAAGACCAGCCCGTTGCCGCGGGCGAGGTTGCGGGAGTACCGGAAGGTGATGAAGGCGTCGTCCTGCGCGAACCGGACGATCCACGCCGCCACGGCGGCGACCACGCAGAGGCCCGCCTCGGCCTGGGCCCAGCGGCCGTCGAACCAGCGGTCGAGCAGTGCCGTCAGCGTGCGCTCGGGGGCGTCGTCGGACCCGGCCGTCCCGTCGACCTCGTCGACCTGCTCGTCCCCCGCCCTGGTCGGCGCATCAGCCACGGAGCGATCGTACCGACGGCCCGGCCGAAACCGGCCGCGCCGCTGCCCGCCGGCTGCGCGACGTCACGAGCAGCGGGTGGGTCAGGAGATGCCGAGCGCGGCGGGCAGGTCGTCGTGGTGGGCCACGACGACGTCGGCCTCGGGGCCGACGTCCCGGGGGTCGTCGGACAGGCCGTGGTAGCGGACCGCCGTCCAGCCCACCCCCTGCGCCCCGGCCACGTCGGTGCGGCGCAGGTCGCCGACGTGCGCGGTGCGCGCCGGGTCCGGCCGGCCGAGGCCGTCGGCGGCGTGGGCGAAGATCCGCGGGTCGGGCTTGTAGCAGCCGACCTCGTCGGAGAACGACCAGTAGTCGAAGTGCTGGAGCAGGCCGTGGTGCTCCAGGTAGCCCCGCAGCGTGGACGACGGCGTCATGCCCACGTCACAGATGATGCCCAGCTGCACGCCCGCCGCCGAGAGGGTCGCGAGGCAGTTGCCGATGCCCGGGGCCAGCGTGATGGAGTCCGGGTCCGAGCCGGCCACGACCAGCGCCGTGACCGCGTCGACCACGGCGTCGTCGGTGACCGGCGTCGGGAGGTGCGAGAGCGACACCGCCACGGACTCCCGGGTCGTGGTGTGCTCGTTGGCCTTCCAGCGGCCGACGAACCACTCCCAGCCCTGGTCGAACGCGGCGGCGACCTGCGCGGGGGTGACGTCGACGCCGAGCGGGCCCAGCTCGTCGGCGATCCGGGAGCCCCGGCTGGCCCCGACCGCCGACTCGGCGACGATCGTGTTCCAGAAGTCGAACGTGACGGCCTGGACCGGGAACCGGTCCGACGCGTCGCTCACCGGCAGACGCCGTCGGCGCGGGCCGCCGCGGCGCTCGCCGCCGCCACGCGCTGCACGACGTTCATGTCGAACACCGACGGGATCACGAAGTCCGGGCGCAGCAGCTCCGACGGCACCGTGTCGGCGATCGCCGTGGCCGCGGCCACCTTCATGTTCTCGGTGATCCGGGTGGCCCCCGCGTCGAGGGCGCCCCGGAAGATGCCGGGGAACGCCAGGACGTTGTTGATCTGGTTCGGGAAGTCCGACCGCCCCGTGGCGATGACGGCGGCGACGTCCTGGATCAGCTCGGGGCGGATCTCCGGGTCGGGGTTGGCCATGGCGAACACGATGGGGTCCTTGGCCATGGCCACCACGTCGTCGCGGGTGATGAGGTCCGGGCCGGACAGGCCGATGAACACGTCCGCGCCCGGCATGAGCTCGGAGAGCGAGCCCGTGAGCCGCTCGGGGTTGGTGTTCTCGGCGAACCACTGCTTCGACGAGTTCAGGTCGCTGCGGCCCGTGTGGACCGCCCCCTGGCGGTCGGCACCGATCACGTTCACGGCGCCGGCGTTCATGATGATCTTGGACACGGCCACGCCCGCCGCACCGACGCCGGCGACCACGATCTTCAGGTCGGCGATGTCCTTGCCCACGATCCGCAGCGCGTTCTCCAGCGCCGCGAGCACCACGATGGCGGTGCCGTGCTGGTCGTCGTGGAAGACCGGGATGTCCATGGCGGCGTCGAGCCGCTCCTCGACCTCGAACGCGCCCGGGGCCGCGATGTCCTCCAGGTTGATCCCGCCGAAGGTCGGCTCCAGCCGCAGCACGGTCTCGATGATCTCGTCGACCGAGCTCGTCCTGATGCAGATGGGGAACGCGTCCACCCCGGCGAAGTGCTTGAACAGCAGTGCCTTGCCCTCCATGACCGGCATGGCGGCCTCGGGGCCGATGTCGCCCAGGCCCAGCACGGCGGTGCCGTCGGAGACGATGGCGACGGTGTTCTTCTTGATGGTCAGCTGGTGGGCGGCCGCCGGGTTCTTGGCGATCTCGCGGCAGATCCGGGCCACGCCGGGCGTGTAGGCCATGGACAGGTCGTCGACGTCGCGCAGCGGGGCGAGCGGCAGCACCTCGATCTTGCCGCCCTCGTGCATCTTGTAGGTGCGGTCCTCGAACTCCAGGATCTCGCAGCCCTCGACGGCCTCGACCGCGGCGCGCACCTGGTCCTGGTGGGCCTCGCTGGTGCAGTTGACCACGACGTCCTCGTCGAGGTGCGCCGTCTTGACCTCGAACCCCTCCAGGCCGGAGATGTTGGCCCCGGCGTCGCCGATCGCCACGGCCAGCTTGCCCAGCATCCCGGGCTCGTTGTCCATCCGCACGCGGATGCGGAGCGAGAACGCTGGAGTGGGGGTGTCAGCCATAGAACGGGCAGGCTAACGCTCAGGCACCCTCGTAGCCGAAGCCGAGGTCGGGCGCGGTCACGAGCGGCCGGTACGCGATGCCGGCCTCGGCGGCCATGGCGGCGCAGGTGCCGCCCCGGTCGACGAGCGGCATGATGAGCACGACCTCGGCGCCGAGCTCCTGGCAGACGTGCACCGCCTCGAACAGCGAGGTGCCCCGGGTGACGGTGTCCTCCGTGACGACCACCTTGTCGCCCGGGCGGAGCGGGCCGGCGATCCGGCCGGTGACCCCGTGGTCCTTGGCCTCCTTGCGGATCGTGAACGACCGCAGCCGCCGACCACGGGTGGCGGCCACCGCGGCGACCGCGTAGGCCACCGGGTCGGCGCCCACCGTCAGGCCGCCGATGGCCGTGGCGTCGTCGGGCAGGACCGCCAGCGCGGCCTCGGCCATCAGGACGATGCCGTCGGGCTCGCAGGCCGTCTGCTTGGAGTCGATGAACCAGCTGCTCCTCCGGCCCGACTTGAGGGTGAAGTCGCCCTCGCGGACCGAGTGCGTGCGCAGGTGCTCGACCAGCGCGGCGTGGACGTCGTCGGGGATGGGAGCCGCCATGGGCCGACCCTAACCGGCCGCGCGACCGGGCCGGCTCAGGGCGCGGGGTCCCACCCGGTGAGGCCGTAGTGGGGGAAGTCGCCGATGAAGAAGAACTCGTGCAGGCCGTGGCCCACGGCGCCGTCGGCGACCCCGCCGGACTGGGTGAAGCGGGCGACCTGGTCGACCAGCCCGAACAGCGACGCGGCGTCGGCCCGGTAGTCCATCTGCCGGCCCTGGACGACCAGCGGCCCCTGGTACATGCCGTGGCGCCAGTCGGGGTCGATGCCGTAGCCGGTGCCGTGCATCAGCCAGCAGTCCAGCAGCGGCTCGACGGCGACCTCGATGCCACCCCCCGGCGCCTCCGGGAACGACAGCACGGACGACTCGACCCGGCGGGTGCCGGGGGTCAGGACGCACGCGTGCTCGGGACGGCCCAGCCACTCGGGCGCGCGGTCCGGGTCGTTCCAGATCCGGACCGCCTCCTCGAGCTCGCGGTGGCCGCCCACGTGCTCGTTCAGGATGTAGAGGATCGAGTGGTCGTCGAACTGCATGGGGGCGTAGTTCCACATGCCGGTCATCTGGCCCTCGGTGCGGATGCCGGCGGGCTCCTCCTCGCCCACGGGCCGCACGCCCCAGGAGCGGTCCCGGGTGCCCCACCAGCGGTCGGGCGTGACCTCGAACCGGTGGGCACCGGTCTCGAGCCAGCCGGACCACTGGCCGGTCTGGGCCAGGCGCATGGTGTCGAAGAGCACCCGGCCGTGCTTGCGCAGGTACTGGCGGGGCTCCTCGAACGCCGGGACCGACCCGGTCCACGTCAGGTCGAACGCGACGTCGTGGCCGGACGGCTCGGCCACGATCCGCAGCTCGTGCAGCGGGCGCACGACCTCGACGCGCAGGGGGCCGACGGACGTGTCCATGCGGTCGCCCAGCTCGCGGGAGGCGCGCACCACGCGGTGCTCGTCGCCGACCACCACGCACGCGAAGGCGTCCTGCACCGACAGGTTGGGGTACTGGCCCAGCCCGAACACCAGGAACGCCTCGCCGTCGTTGGCGTGGCAGTTGAAGTAGTACCGGTCGTAGAAGTTCCGGTCGCTGGTCGCCGGGTGACGGACCGTCTCGGCCACCTGGTGCACCGGGAAGTCGTCCCAGGACGAGAGCGAGCCGTGGGCGCGGGGCTGCGGGAAGTCGGTCATGGCCGGAGACTACGTGCGGGCCGGTCGGACCGACAGCGGCCGGTCAGTCCAGGAACCGGACCACGCCGGACCCCTTGACGACCGTGCCGATCGTGCGGGCCCGGTGGCCGGCGGTCCGCAGCACGTCGAGCGCCTTGTGCTCGGCCGCCGCCGGGACGACCGCGACCATGCCGACGCCCAGGTTGAACACCTTGCGCATCTCGTCGGTGCTGACGTCGCCGATCCGCTGGAGCTCGGTGAAGATCCGCGGCCACTCCCACGCACCGGGGTCCACCACGGCGTCGTGGTGGGCGCCGAGCGAGCGGTTGAGGTTGCCGGGCAGGCCGCCGCCGGTGATGTGGGCGACCGAGTGCACGTCGACCGCGGCGAGCAACTTGTGGACGGCCGGCGAGTAGATGACCGAGGGGCGCAGGAGCTCCTCGCCCACCGTGGGTGCCGCGTGGTCGTCCCAGGCCTTGTCGTCCACGGTCCTGCCGGCGACGTCGAACATCAGCCGCCGGGCGAGCGAGTACCCGTTGGACCGCAGGCCCGGCGACGGGAGCGCGATGAGGACGTCGCCGTCGGCCACCTTGTCGCCGGTGAGCATCTTGGCGCGGTCGACCACGCCCACGGAGAAGCCCACCAGGTCGAACTCGCCGGGCTCCATGGCCCCGGGGTGCTCGGCCATCTCGCCGCCGATCAGGGCGCAGCCGGCCTGGCGGCAGCCCTCGGCCACGCCGGCCACGAGCTGCTTGATGTGCTCCGGGTCCAGGGCACCCACCGCGATGTAGTCCAGGAAGAACAGCGGCTCGGCGCCGACGCACACCAGGTCGTCGACGCACATGGCGACCAGGTCGACGCCGATGGTCGTGAACCGGCCGGCCGCCTGGGCCACGAGCGCCTTCGTGCCCACACCGTCGGTCGACGACACCAGGACCGGCTCGCGGTAGCCCTGCGGCTGGAACCGGAACAGACCGCCGAAGCCGCCGATGTCCCCGATGACCTCGGGCCGGAAGGTGGAACGGACGTCGGCCTTGATGCGCTCGACGGCCTCCTCGCCGGCCTCGATCGAGACGCCGGCGGACTCGTAGGTCTCACCCACCGGTGGACTCCTTGCTGGACGGCTGGTCGCCGGACTGGCCCGCCCTCGCCGCCTCGGACGGCAGGACGTCGAGCCCGTCGAGCAGGGTGTTGGCGCGCTCGGGGGCCCGCACCTGCGGCTCCTCGACCGGCACCTCCAGGACGCCCTTGCCGGCGGCCTCGGGGATCGGCACGGCGTACTCGCCGGTCAGGCAGGCGGTGCAGAACCCGGCGCCCGGGGCCCCGACGGCCTCGAGCAGCCCGTCGAGCGACAGGTAGGACAAGGTGTCGACGCCCAGGAACCGGCGGATCTCCTCGATGTCCATGTTGGCGGCGAGCAGCTCGCCGCGGGTGCCCGTGTCCATGCCGTAGAAGCACGGCCACCGGTACGGCGGCGAGGACACCCGCAGGTGGACCTCGGCGGCACCGGCCTCCCGGAGCATCGCCACCATGGCGCGCGTCGTGGTGCCGCGGACGATGGAGTCGTCCACCACCACCAGGCGCTTGCCGGCGATGTTCTCCTTGAGCGGGTTGAGCTTCATGCGCACGGCCAGCGCGCGGAGCTCCTGGCTCGGGGCGATGAACGTGCGGCCGATGTAGCGGTTCTTGACCAGCCCGTGGCCGAACGGGGTGCCGGACCGCCTCGCGAACCCCTCGGCGGCCGGGATCCCCGACTCGGGGACCCCCATCACCAGGTCCGCCTCGACCGGCGCCTGGTCGGCCAGGTGCTCGCCCATCCGCACGCGGGCCAGGTGCACGTTGCGGCCGTAGAGCTCGGAGTCGGGCCGGGCGAAGTAGACGAACTCGAACAGGCAGAGCTTGGGGTCGATGGCCGACTCGTCGAACGGCCGCACCGACCGCACGCCGGACTTGTCGATGACCACCATCTCGCCCGGGTCGAGCTCGCGCACGAAGCTGGCCCCGGCGATGTCGAGCGCGGGCGACTCCGACGCCAGCACCCAGCCCTGGTCGAGCTTGCCCAGGCACAGGGGCCGGAAGCCGTGGGGGTCGCGGACGCCGATGATCCGGTCCTCGTCGAGCAGGACGAGCGAGAACGCACCCTCGAACGTGGGGAGCACCTCGAGCAGCGCCTGCTCGAGCGACGTGCCGTCGGCCTCGCCGATGCGGTCGCAGGCCTGGGCGAGGAGCTCGGCCATGACGTCGGTGTCGGACGACGCCGTGCCGGGCAGCATCCCGGCCACCTCGCTGAGCTCGGCGGTGTTCACCAGGTTGCCGTTGTGGCCGAGCGCGAACTCCGTGTGCCCCACGTCGCGGAACACGGGCTGGCTGTTCTTCCAGAGGCTGGAGCCGGTGGTCGAGTAGCGGGTGTGGCCGATGGCGTGGCTGCCGTCGTCGATGGCCTGGAGCATGCGGTCGTCGAAGACGTTGGAGACCAGGCCCATGTCCTTGACGACCGTCAGGTGGTGGCCGTCGGAGGTGGCGATGCCGGCGGACTCCTGGCCCCGGTGCTGCAGCGCGTAGAGGCCCAGGTAGGTGAGGTGGGCCACCGGCGCGCCGGGCGCGTAGATGGCGAAGACGCCGCAGGCCTCGCGGGGCTTGCCGCCGTCTCGCGCGTCGCGGTCGGTCAGGCCCGTCCCAGCAGCAGTCACGTGCCCATCTTGTCAGACCGGGCACCCCTCCCCGGACCGTCCGTCAGCCGGTTCGCGCCGGTGTCCAGAGCACCACGTCACCGAAGGCCGCCGCCCGTTCCCAGCCGGGCAGCGGGACGTCCCACCTCAGCACCACGAGCCCGGCCGACGGCGGGAGCGAGGCGGCGACGCGGTCCGACCGGTCCGGCCGCAGGTCGAACCTCCAGCCCTGCGGCGCCAGCTCGAACTGCTGGCCGTAGAGGGTCCAGCGGTAGCTCCGGGCCCGGGCGGCGTCGGCGGCGACGACGACGACGTCACGACCGTCGGCGGGCCGGCCGAACGGCTGGTAGACGGACGAGTAGTCGTAGGCGCGGTGCTGCTGCACCGAGAGCCGGGCCGCCGAGACGGCCCCGACCACCAGGACGACGAGCAGCGCCACCACGAACGCCTGCCGGCGCCACCAGCGGGCGGCGAGCAGGACGCCACCGACGACGAGCGCCGAGAGCGTCCAGCCCCACGGGGCGTAGCCGTTGCCGCCGAGCCACCACGTCGGGAGGACCACCAGCCCCGGCAGGACCGAGGGGAAGAC
>CAIYXG010000143.1 GCA_903930035.1 uncultured Actinomycetes bacterium
ATCCAATTCCGTAGTCAGTCCAGAATTTTCCCGAAGCATCGTCAACTCCCGGCAAGAGTGCGATGGCGCCACCGTTCTGTGCACGGCGAGCGTGAGGCAGCAGGGAGGGGGCCCGACAACAGTCGCCGAAACCACGAAACCGGCCGGACCCCCGCAACCACAGGGGATCTCGGCCGGATCGAGTGGAGCCCGAGAGGAGAATCGAACTCCTGACCTGCTCATTACGAGTGAGCTGCTCTGCCGTCTGAGCTACCCGGGCGGGTGCACCCGAGGGTGCCGGGCGATCATACCGTCGCCCGCTCGGCCTCCCACAAGGGGACCGCGGGCCTAGGCGAACCGCTGGACCAGCGCGACGGCCAGCACCACCGTGCCGACGACCACCGCGAGCAGCAGGAGCCCGTGCAGCCGGCGGCGCCACGTGGTGCGCACCGTGCGGGGGTCCCGGCGCCAGCGGCGGCGGGCGTCGTCGGACTGGGCGTCCAGGCCGACCCAGCGCGAGCCCGGCCGGCGCGGCACCCAGGTCGGGTCCCAGACCACCAGCCGCTGGAACAGCCAGGGCAGCAGCACCACGAACACCCCGACCACCAGCGCCACGGCCCGGCCGAGCACGGACACGAACTTCTTGGCGACGGAGTCGCCGGGCGGCGGGGCCAGCGCCTCGGGGATCTGGGACCACACGACGGGGTCAGACATCGCCGCCTCCCTGGGGACCGAGCAGGCCGGACAGGTCGATCACGTCGTTGAGCACGAACAGGTGGCGCTCCACCACGAGCACGTCGAGGCCCGCCGCGGTGGCCACGCGCAGGGCGTCCTCGGGCGAGGTCGCCACCGTCTCGCCCTCCAGCGCAAGGGGCAGGGTGGCCAGCACCGCGCACTCGGTCTGCTCGTGGAACGCGGTGAGCACGCGGTGCAGCTCGGGGTTGCGCATCTGGTCGACCGTCTGGACGTAGGCCGTGCCGTCGACGTGGGTGACCGCCGGGATCTGGGACCGGGACAGCCGTGCCCGGTCCCGCAGCCCGTCGGGCTCGGTGCCGTAGGCCACGAGCCGGCTCAGCTCCACGTCGGCGGCCTGCGACAGGTAGGGCGACACGCCGTGCACCTTGAACCACTCGCGGGCCTGGTCGGCGAGCACCGCCGCGGTGAGCGGCACGAGCTCGTCGTACCCGGTGGCACCGCCGTCGAGCCGGCGCCGGACGTCGTTCCTGCGCGGGTCCGCCAGCACCGCCCGGTGGCCCAGCGTGTGGGGACCGAACTCCATGCGGCCGGAGAACCAGCCCACGAGCGAGCCCGCCGCCAGCCGCTGCGCGACCTCCTGGGCCAGCGCCTCGTCGGAGTCGAACCGCTGGGCCGACAAGTCGCCCGCCTCGACCCACGCGCCGACCTCCGCGGGCAGCGCGCGCGGGCCCAGGAACGCGCCGGACATCCCGTCGGGCACGGCCACCTTCCGGTGGTGGCCGTCGACGCCGTGCCACAGCTCGAGCGCGGCACCCACCGCGCTGCCGACGTCGCCCGGCGCGGGGTTCACCCACAGCCGGTCGAACGGGGTGGTCCACAGGATCCGCCCGTTGGACACGCAGTTCCGGGCGACGTCGCCCGCCATGCACAGGTCCTGCACGCCCGTGACGTCGTGCACGTGGCGGACAGTGGTGACGACCGCCTCCTCCAGCAGGTGCTGGACCGACGCCGCCAGGTCGGCGTCGCGCCGGGTGAGCTCGGCCCCGGGCTGCCGGGGCGCGCCCCCGAGCAGCTGGTGCAGCTCCCGGCGGCGGGTGGCCGACTGGTCGAACCAGCCGAGCCGGGCCGCAGCGACGTCCATGGAGCCGTCGGCCAGGACCAGGGCCAGGTCGCGCAGCGCGTCGAGGTACGTCGCCTCGCCGTAGGCCGACAGCGCCATGACGTTCCACTCGTCACGGCCGGGCTCGAACCCCAGGTAGCCGGTAAGGAACGACACGACCGCACCCACCGAGTCCGGGTAGCGGAGCTCGTCCAGCACCTGCAGGGAGTGGTCGTCGCCCCGGCCCACCGAGGCGGTCGCCCACTGGCCGATGCCGTCCACCACCAGCACCGCCGCGTGGTCGAACGGCGACGGGTAGTAGGCCGCGGCGGCGTGGCTGCGTTGGTGGTCCAGGTAGCGGACGGGGACGTCGTCGGTGGCGCCGGCGGCACGCAGCATGGACTGGACGCGGCGTCCGATGCCGAGCTGCGCGGACAGGCTCGACGGCGTGTCACGGGCGAAGCGCCACCAGCCCGACGGTCCCTGCGCGCGCTGCGCCGTGATCTGGCGGCCCAGGACGTTGAGCGGCTTCTCGAAGTAGGCGACCGCGCCCACGTCGGCCACGGAGAGTCCTGCGGTGGCCAGGCAGCTCGTGAGCGCGTGGACCGGCATGGAGCGGTCGCGGGGCACGCGGGTGAAGCGGTCCTCCTGGGCGGCCGCCACCACGGTCCCGTCGGCCACGAGCGCGGCGGCCGACCCCTCGGTGCCGCAGCTGATGCCGAGCACGACCTGCGGCGGCCGGTCGAACTCGAACGGGTCGCCCTCGACCTCCTGGTCCAGCAGCGAGTCGCTCATGACGCCACCGCCAGGGCCGGCACCCGCGGGAGCGACACGAACAGCGCCTGCACGGCGAGCTGCTCGCGGGGGTTGTGCGACAGGCCGCTGCACAGCGCCTGCACCCGGCCGGCCACCTCGACGAAGGCCTCGGTGCTGCCACCGGCCGCGGCAGCGTCGCGGTAGCGGGCCGCGAGCGTGGCCAGTCCGGAACGGAGCTCGTCGGTGCGGAGCCGGCGCTGCTCCCGGGCGTGACGGGCCTCCATGGCCTTCAGGTCGCCCTTGCGGACCTTGGCGCCGGTGGCGGTCACCTGCGCCTCGAACGCCGCCAGCTCGGCCGCCTGCCGCTCGGC
>CAIYXG010000144.1 GCA_903930035.1 uncultured Actinomycetes bacterium
CCCCCGACCCCCCGACCCCCCGACACCCCGACACCCCGCAACAGGAGACCCGACGATGCCCTGGCCCACCGACCGTGACACCGAGCTCTTCGACGTGATCGACCGTGAGGTCGAGCGCCAGAACACTGGCATCCAGCTGATCGCCTCGGAGAACTTCACCTCCCCGGCGGTCATGGAGGCGGTGGGGTCGGTCCTGACCAACAAGTACTCCGAGGGCTACCCGGGCAAGCGCTACTACGGCGGCAACGAGTTCGTGGACGAGGCCGAGGACCTGGCCCGGCAGCGCATCTGCGCGCTGTTCGGCGCCGACCATGCCAACGTCCAGCCCCACTCGGGAGCCAACGCCAACCTGGGCGTGTTCCTGGCGCTGCTCGAGCAGGGCGACAAGGTCATGGGCCTCAGCCTCGACCACGGCGGGCACCTCACCCACGGCTCGCCCGTCAACATCTCGGGCCGCTTCTACGACTTCGTCAGCTACCAGGTGACCGAGGGCGAGGAGCGGATCGACATGGACCAGGTCCGTGCCCTGGCCCGTGAGCACCGGCCGAAGATGATCATCGCCGGCGCCACCGCCTACCCGCGCACGATCGACCCCGCCCCGTTCCGGGAGATCTGCGACGAGGTCGGCGCCTACTTCCTGTTCGACGCCGCCCACATCGCCGGCCTGATCGCCGGTGGCGCGCACCCCAACCCGGTGCCCTACGCGGACGTGGTGACCTTCACGACCCACAAGACGCTCCGCGGGCCCCGCGGCGGCTGCATCCTCTCCCGGGCGGAGCACGCCGCGGCCATCGACAAGGCCATCTTCCCGGGCCTGCAGGGCGGGCCCCTCGAGCACGTCGTGGCGGGCAAGGCCGTCGCCTTCCGCGAGGCGTCCCAGCCGGAGTTCCGGGACTACGCGGCGCAGATCGTGGCCAACGCCCGGGCGCTCGCCGAGGCCCTGGGGGACCAGGGGTTCCGCCTGGTCTCGGGCGGCACCGACAACCACCTGCTGCTGATCGACCTGCGCACCTTCGACGCCGAGCTGACGGGCAAGGACGCACAGGTCGCGCTGGACCAGGCCGGGATCACGCTCAACAAGAACACGGTGCCGAACGACCCGCGGTCGCCGTTCGTGACCTCGGGCCTGCGCATCGGTACGCCGTCGGTGACGACCCAGGGCATGACCGAGCCCGAGATGGCGCTCATCGCCGAGTTCATCACCCGGGTCCTCCGCGACCCGGCCGACGAGGCGACCCTGGCGGCGGTCCGTCAGGACGTGGCGACGCTCTGCTCCAAGTTCACGCCCTACCCGGCCTGACCGGCCCGGCTACTCGGCGGGGCGCGTCGAGGGCAGCCCGAGCTTGCGGTGGTCCCACGTGACCACCTTGGTCGGGTGGACCAGGACGGCCACGCGGTTGTGGAGCATGACCTCCACGAACGGCTTCATCTCCTCGGTGTAGCCGCCCATGTAGCGGTCGAAGACGCTCACGCCGAGCTCCCAGAGCCGCTCGGTGTCGTCGACGATCTCGGCGGTGCCGACGAGCGACACGCCCCGGAGCTCCTCGTAGTACTCGCCGTCCTCGACGAGCATCGTGATGCGCGGGTCGCGCCGGAGGTTGAGGACCTTCTGCGCCTTGGCCTTCGTCTCGACGGCCATGACGCCGCCGACGAACCCGTACCACATGGCGACCGAGTGGATGCTGCCGTCGGCGGCGAGCGTGCTCATGGTGGCCGAGTGCCGTCCGGCGAGGAACTCGTCGACCTCGGCGTCGGACATCCGGATGAGGTCGCGCTGCTTGGTGCCGTGGCCCATCTGGGGGCTGGCGGACGGGTCGGACGGGGTGGGGTCGGTCATGGCGACAGTGTGGCCCACGGCGGGCTCAGGCGGCGCCGTGGCGGCCGAGCACCGCCGGCACGGTCAGGACCAGGAGCCGCAGGTCGCCCCAGAGCGTCCAGTTGTCGACGTAGCCGACGTCGAGGCGTTCGTACTCGTCCAGGCTCGCGGTGAACCGCCCGTGCACCTGCCACGGTCCGGTGATCCCGGGGCGGACCCGGAGCCGCTCCCGCAGCCCGTCGTCCCACTGCGCCACCTCCCGGGGCAGCGCCGGCCGGGGCCCGACCAGGCTCATCTCGCCGCGCAGGACGTTGACCAGCTGGGGCAGCTCGTCCAGCGAGGTGCTCCGGAGGACCTTCCCGACCCGGGTGACGCGCGGGTCGTCGCGCATCTTGAACATCGGGCCGGCCGCCTCGTTGTGGCGCAGCAGGTCCTCGAGCCGCTGCTCGGCGTCGGTGACCATCGTGCGGAGCTTGAACAGGGTGAAGACCGTGCCGTCGCGGCCGACGCGCTGCTGGCGGAACAGCACGTCGGGGCCGTCGGCCACCCGGACGGCGAGCGCCGCGGCGGCCAGGACCGGGGCGCACAGCACGAGCAGGAGCGACGCCAGCACCACGTCGGTGGCCCGCTTGACCCCCTCCCGCCACGTGAACCGGCCGACGGGGCGCACGGCGAGCACCGCGCCGCCCTGGCCGGCCGCCGCCCGCAGCCGGTGGCGGTCCACCCCGTGGACCGCGGTCAGCACCTCCACGTGGCGGCCGTCACGGCTGAGCCGGTGCACCAGGTCGTTGGTGCGGGCCGGGCCCAGGTCGTCGGCCGACAGCACGACGGTGCCGGCCCGGGTGGCCCGGGCCACCTCGACGGCGTCCTCGGGCCGGCCCAGCGTCACGAGCCGGGGGGCGTCCCGCCGGAGGTCCACGACCACCGGGTCGGAGGACCGGTCGCCCAGGTGGCCGACGACGGACCGGCCCTCCCGGGCGGGCAGGTCGCGGGTCCCGTCGCCGACGAGGAGCACGCGCCGCCGGTCGGGCCGGGCCGCCGGGACCGGCACGCCCGTGCGGGCGCGGCCGGCGGGGTGCGCCAGGACGCCGTCAGGGTCCGGGGTGGCGGTGGTGGCGGCTGGCGGGGGCGTCACCAGCCGCAGTCGTTCCCTGCCCGAGGCCATGGGTGTCCTTCCGGTCCGGCCGGCGTCGCCCCGCCGGGAGTCCTGCACGAATCTTGTTGCATGAGCAACGAGTAGCAGTTGTACCACGCCGAGGAGGGGCCGCGTCGGGCCGGGCGCGGGCCGTGTCCGCCGTGCGCCGCCGCCACCCGGGGCCGCCGACGGGGGTCGGGTAGCCTCCGGTCCCGTGCTCCCGTTCCTGCTCGTGATGGCCGTCGCCGCGTGCGCCACGGCCGTCGCCGTGCCGCCGGCCAAGCGGGTCGCCCGCCGCTACGGCGTCGTGGCCGAGCCGTCGGACCGCAGCGTGCACGAGCACGCGATGCCGGTGCTCGGCGGCGCCGCGATGTTCGTGGGCCTGCTGGTGGCCGTGGGCGTGGCGGCGCTGGTCCCGGACTTCCGGCCGGTCTTCGAGGCGCCCGCCAACATCCTCGGGGTGCTGGCGGCCGCGGCCGTCATCTGGACCACGGGCCTCATCGACGACATCCGCGACGTCTCGGCGCCGGGCAAGGTGGCGGGCCTCGTGCTGGCGGGGTCGATCCTCACGCTCGTCGGCGTGACCATCATCTACTTCCGGGTGC
>CAIYXG010000145.1 GCA_903930035.1 uncultured Actinomycetes bacterium
CGGCCGGCGCCGCGGGGACGGCCGGCCGGGCTCCGCCGCGGTAGTCGGCGAAGAACTCCTGCCAGCTCGAGCCGACCGAGGCCGGGTCGGCCAGGTAGCGGTCGTGCATCTCCTCGACCAGCCAGGCGTTGGGTCCGAGCGCGTCGGCGGAGGAGGAGTCAGCGGGGGAGTCGTCGGGCACGGACGGATCCTACCGAGTCGGCCCCGACCGCCCGAGCCGGGCGTCGGGCCCCGGAGCGGGCGCGTAGATTCGCCGTGTGCTCATCGCGACGTGGAACGTGAACTCGTTGAAGGCCCGCATGCCGAGGGTCGAGGAGTGGCTCGCCGCGGTGCAGCCCGACGTCCTGTGCCTGCAGGAGACCAAGATGTCCGACGCGCAGTTCCCCGCGCTCGAGCTGGGCGGCATGGGCTACGAGACCGCCCACCACGGCCAGGGCCGCTGGAACGGCGTGGCGATCCTCTCCCGGGTCGGGCTCGAGGACGTGGTGTGCGGCTTCGACGACGGCCGCGAGCCGGACCCCGACGCCCGTGTGGTCTGGGCCACGTGCGGCGGCGTCCGGGTCGCGTCCGTGTACGTCCCCAACGGCCGGGAGCTCACCGACCCGCACTACCAGTACAAGCTCGACTGGCTGGGCCGGCTGCGCGCCCACCTCGACGCCCACCACACTCCCGAGGAGCTCCTGGTGGTCATGGGCGACTGGAACGTCATCCCGTCCGACGACGACGTCTGGGACCCTGCGGCCTTCGAGGGTGCCACCCACGTCAGCCAGCCCGAGCGGGACGCCGTGCAGCACGTCAAGGACTGGGGGCTGGTGGACACCCTCCGGGAGCGGTACCCGCAGCCGGGCATCTACTCGTACTGGGACTACCGCAACCTGGACTTCCCGAAGGGCCGCGGCATCCGGATCGACTACCTGCTCTCGTCGAGGGCGCTGGCCGACCGGTGCCGCGCCGACCTGGTCGACCGCAACGCGCGGAAGGGCGAGAAGCCCTCGGACCACACACCGGTCCTGGCCGTCTACGACGTCGAGGGCGGGGCGTGAGCGCGACCGACGAGGGCGGCCCCTCGTTCTCCGAGTCCGACGCCGTCCCCGAGCTGCTCAAGAACACGGACGGCCGGAGCCCGCGTGTCGAGGGGCTGGCCGGCCTGCCGGACACGCCCCGACGGCGGGAGGTGCGACGGCTGGCCGCGGCCATGCGCGAGGTCATCGAGCACCTGGTGTCGACCACCGCCACGGCCGAGCAGTTGGCCGGGGCGGCGGCCGAGCTCGAGGCGCTGGCGGCCACGCTCGGCAACCTGCCCACCGGGCTCACCTACCGCGGGTTCGCCGAGGCGGCCAACGCCGGCGGGCTGGTGCGCGACCCCAACGACCCCGAGTGGTTCTCGTTCTTCGACCACAGCCCGTTCATCGGCCTGGCCAACCCGCTGTCGCCCCCGGTGCGCCTCACCTACAACTCCGACATCACCCGGGTGGTGGGCGAGGTGACCTTCGGGAGCGCCTACGAGGGGCCGCCCGGCTGCGTCCACGGCGGGTACGTGGCCGCGGTGTTCGACGAGCTGCTGGGCGCGACGCAGTCGATGTCGGGCGCCCAGGGGATGACGGCCCACCTGGGCGTCGACTACCGCAGCCCGACGCCGCTCGGCCAGCCGCTCCGGATGGAGGGGTGGCTCGACCGGCGGGACGGCCGGAAGATCTACGCGCGGGGCGCCATGTACGCCGGCGACACGCTCACCGCCGAGGCGGAGGCCCTGTTCATCGCCTTTGACCGCGAGAAGTTCCGGGCCCTGCTGGACGACC
This sequence comes from uncultured Actinomycetes bacterium, assembly GCA_903930035.1. Taxonomy (GTDB): domain Bacteria; phylum Actinomycetota; class Acidimicrobiia; order Acidimicrobiales; family Microtrichaceae; genus CAJANQ01. Next base: position 1,800 of record CAIYXG010000145.1, read on the forward strand.
GGAACGAGGGCCTGGACCCAGACGCGTGACGTTGCTGGCGGGCGCGGCACCCCGTGGGTGGTCCGCCACCAGCGAGAGGAGCTCGTCGCCGAAGCGTTCGACCTTGACCGGGCCCATGCCGGCCACACCGAGGAGCTCGGTCCTCGACCGTGGCCGCGTCGACGCGATCTCCAGGAGCGTCGCGTCGTTGAAGATCACGTAGGCCGGGA
>CAIYXG010000146.1 GCA_903930035.1 uncultured Actinomycetes bacterium
CGTCCGGTCCACCCGACGCTTCAACCCCGCCACCCTGCTGGGGCTCGTGGCGGTGGTCGGGCTCCTGGTCGCGACCTACTTCTACGGGCTCTCGGCCTACCCGGTCGTGCTGGCGCTCACCGTGGTCTGCGGGCTCCTCTGGTACCTGTGGGTGGCCCCGGGCGAGCGCGGGGTCATGAGCCTGGGCGTGACGCTCCTGGGCGTCCTGTGGATCGGGTTCCTGGGATCGTTCGCCACGTTGTTCCTCGGGCTGGGCCGTTCCCTCCAGGAGGCCGTCCCCTCGCTCACCTCCAACCCCGGCATCGGCGTGCTGATCGCCGCAGTGGTCGTCTCGGTCTCCCACGACGTGGGCGCCTACTTCGTCGGCCGCCAGTTCGGGAAGACCCCGCTCTCGGCGGCCAGCCCGAACAAGACCCAGGAGGGGCTCGCCGGCGGCGTGGTGTCGGCGCTGGTCGTGACCACGGTGGTCGTCGGGTTCGTCGGGATCGACCCCATCGGCTCCTCGAAGCCGCAGACGTTCGTCTTCGCGCTGCTCTGCGCGCTGGCCGCGCCGCTCGGCGACCTGTGCGAGTCGTTCGTGAAGCGCGACCTCAAGATCAAGGACATGGGAGCGGTGCTCCCGGGCCACGGCGGCGTGCTCGACCGGTTCGACTCGCTGCTGTTCGTGCTGCCGACGGCCTACTTCGTCACCGTGCTCTTCGACGTCTGGTCCAAGGCGGCGGGCTGACCTGAGCGTCCGCTCGGCCCGGTGCCGGCCTGTCGGGTCCTGCCGGCAGGTGCGCCGGTAGCCTCACCCCCATGACGACCGTCGCCGTGCTCGGGTCCACCGGGTCGATCGGCACCCAGACCCTCGACGTCGTGGCCGCCGAGCCCGACCAGTTCGAGGTGGTGGCGCTCGGCGCGGGCTCGTCGGTCGAGGCGCTCGCGGCGCAGGCCCGGCGGGTCCGGCCCAAGGTCGTCGGCCTGGCCGACGCAGCACGTGCCGCCGAGCTGCGGCCCCTGCTCCCGGCGGGCACCGAGCTGGTGGCCGGCCCCGACGCGCTCGCTGCCCTGAGCACCGAGGCCGACGTCGTCGTCAACGGCGTGGTGGGGTTCGCCGGCCTGCCCGTGACCCTCGGCGCCCTGGCGGCGGGCAAGCGGCTGGGTCTGGCCAACAAGGAGTCGCTCATCGCCGCCGGGCCGGTGGTGCGCCAGGTCCGGTCGACCCCGGGCGCCGAGCTGCTCCCGATCGACAGCGAGCACTGTGCCGTCCACCAGTGCCTGCGGGCCGGGGAGGGCACGCGCCGGCTGTCCCGCATCGTGCTCACTGCGTCGGGCGGGCCGTTCCGGGGGCGGACGGCGGACGACCTGTCGACCGTGACCGTGGAGCAGGCGCTGGCGCACCCGACCTGGGCCATGGGCCCCAAGATCACCGTCGACTCGTCCACGCTCATGAACAAGGGCCTCGAGGTCATCGAGGCGCACGAGCTGTTCGACGTCGACTACGACCACATCGACGTGGTCGTGCACGCGCAGTCGATCGTGCACTCCATGGCCGAGTTCAGCGACGGCGCCACCATCGCCCAGGTCTCGCTGCCCGACATGCGCCTGCCGATCGGGTACGCCCTCGCGTTCCCCGACCGCATCGGCACCCCGTTCGGCCGCATGGACTGGTCCGCGCCCTCGACCTGGACGTTCGAGCCGCCGGACCGCGCCACCTTCCGCTGCCTGGACCTGGCCTACGAGGCCGGTCGGGCGGGCGGGACCGCCCCGGCCTGGCTCTCGGCCGCCAACGAGGTCGCGGTCGACGCGTTCCTCGGCGGGGCGGTCGGCTGGGCCGGCATCGCCGAGCTCAACGCCGACGCACTGGCCAAGTGGGACGGCAGCGACGCCGGGTCGCTCGACGCCGTCCTGGCCGCCGACGCCGCCGCCCGCCGGGTCGCGGCCGAGCTCGTGGAGGCACGCACATGAGGTCGCCGACGCCCGAGGAGGTCGCGCACGAGCGCGAGGTCGAGCAGCAGGAGCTGGCGGGCGTCGTGGGCTCGCCGGTGTCGCGGGCCGTCCGTCTGGCGCTCCTGGTGGGGGCCGTGGTGCTGCTCGGCGTGTCGCGCGGCGTGCCGGCCCTGCTCGTGGTCGGCTCGGTCGTGGTCATGATCTTCCTCCACGAGCTGGGCCACTACGTCGCCGCCAAGCGGGCGGGCATGAAGGTCACCGAGTTCTTCATCGGGTTCGGGCCGAGGATCTGGTCCTTCCACCGTGGCGAGACCGAGTACGGCATCAAGGCCGTCCCGGCGGGTGCCTACGTGCGCATCGTCGGCATGAACAACCTGGACGAGGTCGACCCGGCCGACGAGCCGCGCACCTACCGCCAGGCCAACTTCCGCTCCCGGCTGGGTGTGGGCGTCGCCGGCTCGGCGATGCACTTCGCCATCGCCCTGACCCTGCTGTTCGTCCAGTTCGCCTTCATCGGCTGGGGCGACGGCGAGCGGTGGCAGGTCGACCGGGTGACGCCCTTCTCGGCCGCCGCCGACGCCGGCATCCGCTCGGGCGACCAGATCCTGACCTTCGACGGCAGGGAGGTCACCAGCTTCGAGCGCTTCAGCGGCGTCCTCCGGGGTGCCGACGTGGGCCCGGTCCCGGTCGTGGTCGAGCGCGACGGCCAGGAGCTCACGCTCACCGCCGACCTGTCCCGCCGGGTCAAGGTCGTCGGCACGGTCGGCGAGGACCTCGACGTGATCGACGCCGGCAACGGGCTGCGCGTCGGGGCGGTCCGCCCCGGCGGCGAGCTGGCCGGCGCGGGTCTGGTCGAGGGGGACCGTGTCGTGGCCCTCGCCGGGGTCCCCGTCACCTCGCTGGCCGACGTCGCCCCGGCGGTCGAGCGGGCCACCGGCGGCAGGATCTCGGTGACCACGGCCGGCGCCGCCGGCGAACAGGTGCGCCGGGTGGACCTGGGCAGCGACGTGACGGCGCTCCCCGAGACCGCGTTCCTCGGCGTCGGCGACCGTCCGGTGCTCGAGACCCGTTCGGTGCCGGCAGCGGCCGGCAGCGCCGTGGCCGAGTTCGGCCGCCTCGTCGGCGGCGCCGTCTACGGCGTGGGCAAGTTCGTCTGGCCGCCCAACATCGCGAAGTTCGTGGGCGGCACGGTGACGGGTGCGGAGGAGCAGGACCCGGCGTCCACGCCCACGCTCGCCCAGGACACCCCGGTCTCGGCCGAGCAGACCCGGCCGGTCTCGATCGTCGGCGCCGTCATGGTCGGGACGCAGATGACGAGCGAGAACCTGGCGTTCCTGGTGCTGTTCCTGATCCAGCTCAACATCTTCATCGGGGTGTTCAACCTGATCCCCCTGCTGCCGTTCGACGGCGGCCACGTCGTCATCGCCTGCTACGAGAAGGCCCAGGAGCTGCGCAAGCGCTCGACCACCCGGCACATCGCCGACGTGTCGCGGATGCTCCCGGTGGCCTACGGGGTGGTGATGGTGCTCGTGGTGGTCGGCCTCATGGCCATGTACCTCGACGTCACCCGCGGCGTCAGCCTCTAGCGCCCGCGTCGGCCGGCCGGGCAGGGCAGCGGGTTAGCCTGCGCCCATGGACGCCGGCGTCACCATCCCCCGACGACAGACGAGGCAGATCGTCGTCGGCTCGGTCCCGGTCGGTGGCGGGGCGCCGGTCACGGTGCAGTCCATGACGACGACCAAGACGGCCGACGTGGACGGCACCCTCCAGCAGATCTATGCGCTGGCTGCGGCGGGCTGCGACATCGTCCGGTGCACGTGCAACGAGCTCGAGGCGGCCGAGGGGCTGGCCCACATCGTGCCGCGCAGCCCCATCCCGGTCATCGCCGACATCCACCACCAGTACAAGATGGCCCTCGCGGCCCTCGACGCCGGGGTGCACGGGCTCCGGCTCAACCCCGGCAACAACCGCCGGCCGGAGCACATCAAGGCCGTGGCGTCCGAGGCCAAGGACCGCGGCGTGCCCATCCGCATCGGCGTCAACGGCGGCTCGCTCGACCCGGCGCTCTACGACAAGTACGGCGGGCGCGTCACGCCGGAGGCCATGGTCGAGTCCGCGCTCGGCGAGATCGCCTACTTCGACGAGGTGGGCTTCGACCTGGTGAAGATCTCCGTCAAGGCGTCCAACGTCCCGCTGATGGTCGAGGCCTACCGCCAGCTGGCCGAGGCCACCGACTACCCGCTCCACCTCGGGGTGACCGAGGCGGGGCCGCTCCCGGAGGGCATCGTCAAGGCGACGGCCGGCATCGGGGCGCTGCTCCTCGAGGGGATCGGCGACACCATCCGCTACTCGCTCACCGCCGACCCGGTCGAGGAGGCGCGGGCCGGGCGGGTGCTCCTCGAGTCTCTCGGCCTCCGCGAGCGGACGGGTGTCGACCTCATTGCGTGCCCCTCGTGCGGCCGGGCCGAGGTGGACGTGATCGCCGTGGCCAACGCGGCCCGCGACGCCTTTGCCGACCGGGAGATCCCGTTGCAGATCGCCGTCATGGGCTGTGTTGTCAACGGTCCGGGCGAGGCGCGCGACGCCGACCTGGGCATCGCCGCCGGCCGCCACCGGGGCCACCTGTTCGTGAAGGGCGTCAACGTCGCGGTCGTGCCCGAGGACGAGATGGTCCCGACCCTGGTGGAGTGGGCCGAGTTCATCGCGGAGCACGGGGCCGAGGCGGCCATGGCCCGGGTCGACACCGAGAAGGCGGCCCGCGAGGCGGAGAAGGACCGGCTGGCCCTGCTCGACGAGCAGGGCGACGACGCCAACGCGTCCGGCCAGAAGGTCGAGCTCATCCGCCGTCGCGGCGAGTAGCGCCCACGACCTCTGCCCGTCGGCTCAGCCGGTCGGGCTCAGGCGCCGCACCACCTCGAACAGCGCCAGCGGTGCCTCCTGCATGACCTGGTGCCCGATGCCGGGCAGCACCACCAGCTCGGCCGCAGGGACGCAGTCGCGCACCAGGCGGGCGTGGGCCGGGGGCGTGAGCCGGTCGGCGTCGCCGACCAGCACCACGGTGGGGACGTCCACGTGGCGCAGGTCCTCGCGCACGTCGTGGCGGGCGATGGCGTCGCCCGCCTCGGTCGCCGACTCGGCCGGGAACTCCGAGATCATCTGGCGCACGTCGGACACGTCGTCGGGGTCGGCCACCGTGCCGAACGCGGCGCGCACGAGCGTGAACGCCAGGTCCGTGTCGGGCCAGCCGTACTTGACCTGGGCCCGCATGCCGCTGGTCGTGGCCCGCGAGACCAGGTTGAGGAGGCCGAGCAGCCCGCTCGACACCACGGGCAGCCCCATCGTGGCGACGCTCGTCGCCATGAAGACGAGCCCGGCCACGCGGCGGGCGAGCACCTCGTGGTGGTCGGAGCAGAACCGGCCCAGGGCCATGCCGCCCATGGAGTGCCCCACGACGACGGCGTCGTGCAGGTCGAGCGCCTCGAGCACCGCGGCCAGGTCCTCGGCGACCGCGGCCAGGGTGATGCCGGCCGTACCGGGGACGGACCGGCCGTGGCCCCGCATGTCCCAGGCCACGACCCGGTGGTGGTCGGCGAGCTCGCGGAACTGCTTGTGCCACACCCACCACTGGAGGGTGACACCGTGCAGGAGCACGACCGGCGGGCCGGCGCCGAGCTCGACCACGTGGAGCGAACCGCCGTCGGTGGTGGGGACCTGGTGGTGCACGGGGGACAGGTCGTCGAGGTGGTCGTGGCGGCCCGAGGCGGCACGGCGGAGCGGGCGGCCGGCGCGACGGACGGCGACGGCGGCCCCGAGGGCCAGCAGGCCGGTGCCGAGGGCGGCGGCCCCGGCGGCGCGCAGCGGACGGGGGAGGGGCCGTGGCATGCGGGCGAGCCTACTGAACGTGCCCGGCGGACGGTGCGGGGTCGGTAACCTCGCCGCCATGGCCAAGGCCCCCATCCTCACCCCCCGCGCCGACGACTTCCCACGCTGGTACCAGGACGTCCTGAACAAGGCGGAGCTCGCCGACAACGGCCCGGTCCGCGGGACCATGGTGATCCGGCCCTACGCGTACGCCCTGTGGGAGCGGATGGTCGCCGAGGTCGACGCCCGCATCAAGGCCGCCGGCGCGGAGAACGCCTACTTCCCGCTGTTCATCCCCGAGTCCTACCTGCAGCGCGAGGCCGA
>CAIYXG010000147.1 GCA_903930035.1 uncultured Actinomycetes bacterium
CCCCTCGGCCGCGCACCAGGCGGCGACCTCGTCGCCCGAGAACGCCGGCCCGAGCGCGGCGCCCTTCATGCGGTCGTCCTCACGCCGCCCCGACACGGCCCGCGGCTGGCCCTGGACGTCGTGCCAGTACCAGAGCGCCGCCCCCAGAGCACTGCCGGCGTCCCCGGCCGCCGGCTGCACCCAGACGTCGTCGAACGGGCCCTCGGCGAGCAGGCGCGAGTTGGCGACGCAGTTGAGCGCCACGCCCCCGGCCATGCACAGCGCTGTCTCGCCGGTGCGTTCGTGGAGGTGGTGCGCGGCCGCCAGCACGACCTCTTCGGTCAGGACCTGGACCGAGCGGGCGAGGTCGGCCTCGCGCTGGGTGAGCGGCGCACCGGCCGGCCGGGGCGGCCCGTCGAGCAGCGCCCGCAGCCGCCGCGAGCGGACGACGTCGTTGCCCCACCAGCGGACCTTCCTGGCGTCGACCTGGAGGGACCCGTCGTCGAGCGGCAGCGCCACCGACCGGATGGCGTCGGCAAACCGGGGCTCGCCGAACGGCGCAAGGCCCATGACCTTGTACTCGCCGTCGTTCGCCTCGAACCCGCACCACACCGTGGCGAGCGAGTAGAGGAGCCCGACCGAGTCCGGGAAGCGCTGCTCGGCCAGCAGGTCGACCCGGTGGTGCCGACCCACGCCCCAGGTCGCAGTGGCCCACTCGCCCAGGCCGTCGAGCGTGAGGACCGCCGCCGACTCGAACGGCGAGGCCAGGAACGCCGCCGCGGCGTGGCTCAGGTGGTGCTCCGAGAACGCGACCTGGGGACGTGGTGCATCGTACCGGCGGAACAGGTGCTCGACCCGGCGCTGCACCGACATGTGGTGGGACACGACGCGTGGGAACCCCTGGACGAAGGGGACCACGCCCCGCGGCCCGACGCGCTGCCGGGCGGCGAGGACACGGGTGGCGGCCACGAACGGCTTCTCATGGAGGACGACGACGTCGACGTCCTCCAGCTCGAGGCCCGCCACGGCGAGGCACGAGAGGACGGCCCGCTCGGGGAGGGCATTGTCGTGCTTCGTGCGGGAGAACCGCTCCTCCTCGGCGGCGGCGACGACGTCCCCGTCGACGACCAGCGCAGCGGCGGCGTCGTGGAGGTCGCAGCTCACGCCGAGCACGTTCACCGTCAGAGCCCCCCACCTCGTGCGGCGGTGCTCGACGGCACGCCGCGAAACCATGGCTATCGTGGGAATGTACCGGGAAACACTGCGGAACTGCGGGCGGGAGGTATCGCATGGACATGCTGCCGTCGCCCGGGACGCGGGTTCGTCTGGGTACAGGTGCGGCGCCCTCCGTCGGGGCCGCCGGTGCCACCGGCTGCCAGGCCCCGTCGATGCATCTCTACCTCGCCCCGAACGGGGAGGTCCGGGCGTGCTGCAACAACCAGCAACCGCTGGGATGGGTCCCGCACGACCGTCTCGGTGACATCTGGCGAGGCCACCGGCGTGCCGCACTGGTGGCGGCGATCCATCGCAACGACTTCTCGCAGGGCTGCTGGACCTGCGAGGACGAGGCACGGATCGAGGGGCGGGACGCGTCCTACGCCGCAGTGTTCGACCACGAGCCGCCCGCCGGTCCGGACGGCTGGCCGACGTTCGTCGAGTTCAACCTGTCGAACCGGTGCAACCTGCGGTGCGTCCAGTGCAACCCGGAGCTGTCGTCGTCGATCCGGGCGCTGACGGACCTGCCGCCCGTCCCGGCGGCCTATGGCGACGAGTTCTTCGAGGACCTGCGCGAGTTCCTGCCGCACCTGCACCGCGCCCAGTTCGCCGGCGGGGAACCGTTCCTGGCTCCGGAGAACTACCGGGTGTGGGACCTGGTGGCGGAGCTGGCCCCCGGGCTCGACGTGACCGTGGTGACCAACGCGACCCACCTCACGGACCGGGCCCGAGAGGTGCTCGAACGCGTGCCGATGAGCATCGTCGTCTCGCTCGACGGCGCGTCGGCCACCACGTTCGAGTCGATACGGCGGGGTGCCTCCTTCGAGCAGGTCGTGGACCACGTGGACTGGTTCGTGGACTACACGCGCCGCGTCGGCACGCGCTGCTCGGTCAACCACTGCCTGATGCCCCAGAACGTGCGGGAGTACGGCGACCTCCTGTGTCTCGCCGAGGACCGGGGCCTGGCCGTCCAGGTGAGTGTGGTGCGCGCGCCGGCCGAGTGCGCGTTGGGCACGCTGCCGACTGCAGAGATCGAGGCGGTGGTGGAGCACCTGCAGTCCGAGGACGGCCGGCTGCGCGGCCGGCTGGTGCGCAACCTGGCGGTGTGGGAGCGCGAGCTCGCCCGGCTCACCAGCTGGGCCGGTGCGGCCGAGTCGGTCCGGGCCGAGGCGTTCGACCGGACGAGGGCGGACGTAGTGGCCCTGTTCCCGCAGCCGGGTGCGCCGGTCGCAGTCGACGCGGTCAGGGACGAGCTGCGGGCGTCGTCGAACGACGGCATAGTCCACGAGCTCCTGCTCGACCGGTCGCTGCAGATCACGGCCGACGTGTCGGGGTTCGGTGCGGTCGTGGGGAGCGGGCTCGAGGGCAGGAGCACCACCGAGCTCGGGGTGCTGATGGAGCGCCGGTTCGGCGCCCTGCGTGACCGGCAGCGCGTTCGGGACGACCAGGACGGGATCGAGGTGCGGGATCAGTACGCCGGTGCGGACTGGCGGGCAGTACTGCTCCCCCTGCGGGACGTCGAGGGCTGGACCGTGCAGGTGCAGTGGCTGGCGGTGCGGACGGGGCGGGACGGAACCTGACCCGGCCTTCCTCTAGGGCGGGGCGTCGGGACCTGCGGACTACTGGACGGGCCGGCCCGTGGCGTCGCAGGGGAGCGGGGCGCCCTTGTGGGTGACCGCCCAGTCCGCCGCCAGCGTGGTGGCCACCGTGCGCATCTGTGTGGGCTCGACCCGGACGATCCCGGTGAAGGGCTCCTCCAGCTGCTCGACCAGGTACAGGGTGCCGCCGAGCAGGATCGCGAGCGTGGTCCCCAGCACGAGCAGCACCCGGCGGCTCATGTCCGGCACGGCGAACGAGGTGAGCAGCAGGATCACGCCGATCGCTGCGCCGATCATGAGGATGAGCGTGAGGATCGGCAGGTGCGGC
>CAIYXG010000148.1 GCA_903930035.1 uncultured Actinomycetes bacterium
GAGGCGGTCGACTTCGCGCGCCTGGCCCGCGAGTACGTCCCGCCGCCCGAGTACTTCGACACCGCGTACCTGGCCCCGCCGGAGGAGATCGCGGCGACGCAACTGGCCCGCCTGCGCGACCGGGCGGCCCGGGCGGCGCGGGTGCCGTTCTTCGCCGACCGCTGGGCGGCGGCCGGGGTGGGCCCCGACGACCTGCACGCCCTCGACGACCTCTCCCGGTTCCCGACCTACACGGTCGACGACATCCGGCGCAGCATCGACGCCCATCCGCCGTGGGGCGACTACCAGGGCGTCACGCCGGCCGACGCCGAACACGAACCGATGCGGGTGTTCATGTCGGGCGGCACGACCGGGCGGTCGCGTCCGACCTTCTACACCCAGTGGGACCGCGAAGTCGGCAGCCTGCTGACCGCCCGGGCCCTGTACCGCCAGGGCATCCGGCCCGGTGACGTCGTGTTGAACTCGTGGGCGTACGGGCTGCACAACGGGGCGTTCTCGTTCGACGAGGCGCTGCACCACTGGCTCAACTGCGTGGTCCTCACCACCAGCACCGGCAACGTCACCAGCACGGAGCGCCAGGTCGAGTTGGCGATCGAGTACGGCGCCACCGCCATCTGCACCACCGGCGACTACCTGCTGCGTCTGGCCGAGGCGGCGGTCGCGCTGGGCTACGACCCGCGCACCGACCTGAAGCTCCGGGCGCTGCCCAACATCGGCGACCCGGACGTCATCGCCGAGACGTTCGGGGTGGAGTACTTCCGCTCGTACGGCTTCCACGAGGTGCAGTGGGTGTCGGTCGAGTGCTCGGCCCACGACGGGCTGCACATCTTCGAGGACGCCTTCGTGGTGCAGATCGTCGATCCCGAGACCGGCGCCGAGCTGCCCGACGGCGAACTCGGGGCGATCGTGATCACCGAGCTCTACAAGACCGGCAGCCCGCAGTTCCGGTACAACATCATGGACCTCTCCTGGCTGTACCCGCCGGGCCGCTGCGAGTGCGGCTCGTGGCTGCGGCGCATGGGTCCGTTCTCGGGCCGGGGCGACAACATGGTGAAGCTGCGCGGGATCAACCTCTGGCCGGAGGGAGTCGGCGAGGTGGCGTGCGCCGTCGACGGGGTCGAGCCCGACTTCTTCGTGCGGGTCTGGCGCGACGGCGCGCGCGACGAGATGGAGATCGCCGTGGTCAGCCGGCGCGACCCGGCGACGTTCCCGGCGCTCGTGGAGGACCTCGAGCGAGCGCTGCAGCAGCGCTTCGGCGTGCGCATCCACGCCCGGGTCGTCGGCCCCGGGGCCCTCGACGCCGACACCGAGCTGCACACCTCGCCCAAGCCCAAGCGCTTCCGTGACGAGCGTCCCCAGGACCGGAGGTAGTCGTGGCCGAACCCCGCCCCGTCGGCAAGGTCTACGCCATCGCCCCCCAGCCGCCCGACGAGGCCAGCACGCGCTGGAGCCCGGCCGGCGTGGTGACCATCGGCGTCGAGTACCGCGACGTCGACCCGGCCGACCTCGAGGCGCTCTACGGCCACGACCCGACACAGCTGGCCGA
>CAIYXG010000149.1 GCA_903930035.1 uncultured Actinomycetes bacterium
CCCCGGCCGGTCCGCAGGTGGGCCGCCGGTCCGGGGGCGGGCCGTCGGTAGCGCTCGGTCCGGGCGGTGCCGGCCCCGACCAGCACCACGTCGGGCACCGAGCGGACGGCGGTGAACATCTGCCGGTCGGGCTCCCCGCCCAGGCCACCGGAGCGGCCGTCGACCGCAATGGCGCCGTCCACGCTGGTGACCATGTTGGCCAGCACCCACGGCCGGTCCGGCGGCGGCGTGCGGTCGTCGTCGCCGAGCAGTCCGGGCAGGTCGTGGACCTCGCAGTCGCTCGGCAGCAGCTGGCGCACCGTGGCACCCTAGCGACAGGGCTGTCCACAGGATGTGCACGGTCTGTGGAGGACGAGATGGATCGACACGGCACGAGGGATGCACCGCCCGCCGCCCCTGGTGGCGGCGCCAGCGGGGCCGAGCGCGCAGGGTGCTCGGGCCGGACGGTGCGTCCACAGGCTGTCCACCAGCCTGTGGACAGATTGTCCGGAAATTCACATGGTTGTCCCCTTCCTCCACACAGGACGCCGTCCGTAGGGTGCCCGCAGCGGGTCGCGGCGCGGTCGGCTGGAATGGTGGCTGGCGTCCGGGTGCTGTGCACCTGGGCGGCTCCTGGGGGTTTGGGGGTTCCAACGGCACCTCGAGTGCCGAGGGACTCCCGTCTGGCCTCTCCCCGGCCGGCCGCGCCGCGCCGTCCCGCCCCAGTCCACCCCCGCCGTCGGAGGATCCCCCAGTGAGTCTCGTCCCGCCCCCGATCTCGGCCCGTCTCGAGCGTCGGTTCACGCTGCCCGGCCTCTCGCCGTTCGACGAGGTGGAGTGGGAGCGCCGGGACGCCCGGCTGACCGACTACCGCGACGGCAGCGTGGCGTTCGAGCAGCTCGGCGTGGAGTTCCCCGTCGCCTGGTCGATCAACGCGTCCAACATCGTCGCCCAGAAGTACTTCCGCGGTCCGGCCGGCTCGCCGCGCCGGGAGTCGTCGCTGCGCCAGCTCGTCGACCGCGTGGTGGGGACCGTCGCCTCGTGGGGCCGCCGCGACGGCCACTTCGCCGACGACGCGGAGACCGAGGTCTTCGCCGACGAGCTCCGGTTCCTGCTGCTGCACCAGATGGTCTCGTTCAACTCGCCGGTCTGGTTCAACATCGGCGTGCCCGGCGTGGCCCAGCAGGCTGCGGCCTGCTTCATCCTGGACGTCGAGGACGACCTGCGCTCGATCCTGAAGTGGTACGAGGAGGAGGGCATCATCTTCAAGGGCGGCTCGGGTGCCGGCGCCAACCTCTCGAAGCTGCGGTCCTCCAAGGAACGGCTGAGCGGCGGCGGGTCCCCGAGCGGTCCGGTGAGCTTCATGCGCGGCGCCGACGCGTCGGCCGGGACCATCAAGTCGGGCGGCACCACCCGGCGGGCCGCCAAGATGGTCATGCTCGACGTCGACCATCCCGACGTCCAGGAGTTCATCTGGTGCAAGGCCCGCGAGGAGCGCAAGGCCCGCGTGCTGCGCGACGCCGGGTTCGACATGGGCCTTGACGGCGCCGACTCGTTCTCCGTCCAGTACCAGAACGCCAACAACTCGGTGCGGCTCACCGACGACTTCATGTACGCCGTGCTCGACGACCGGACGTGGGAGCTCCGCGGCCGCACCGACGGGCAGGTCGTCGACCGCGTGCCGGCCCGGCAGCTGCTCCGTGAGATCGCGGACGCCGCGTGGGAGTGCGCCGATCCCGGCGTGCAGTTCGACACCACCATCAACCGTTGGAACACCACGCCGAGCGCCGGCCGCATCGGGGGCTCCAACCCGTGCTCCGAGCACCTTCGGCTGGCCAACAGCGCCTGCAACCTGGCGTCGCTCAACCTGCTCTCGTTCCTGGGCCCCGACGGCCGGTTCGACACGGGGGCCTTCGAGCACTCGGTCCGGGTCGTCGTCACCGCCCAGGACATCCTGGTGGGGGCGTCGGACTACCCGACCCAGAAGATCGCCGACATGGCCCACCGCAGTCGTGACATCGGCCTGGGCTACACCAACCTGGGCGCGTGCCTCATGGCGCTCGGCTACCCCTACGACTCCGACCGCGGCCGCAGCTGGGCCGCCGCCGTCACCGGGCTCCTGACCGGCGCCGCCGCGGTGCGGTCCACCGAGCTGGCCGAGCGGCTGGGCGCCGCGCCGTTGTTCTCCAACGACAGCGAGGCGTGGACCGGCGTCTACCGGATGCACCTCGACGCCGCGGTCGCCGTGCCCCGGGTGGCCGACCAGCCTGAGCTCAACGAGCGGCTGACCGCCGTCTGGCGGGGGGCCGTCGACCGGGTGGCACGCGTGGGTGCCCGCAACGCCGAGCTCACCGTCGCCGCGCCCACCGGGACCATCTCGTTCATGATGGACGCCGACACCACGGG
>CAIYXG010000150.1 GCA_903930035.1 uncultured Actinomycetes bacterium
CCGCGCCGTAGAGCACGGTCCGCCGCGACGGGAGCGCCGCCGTCGGTGCGGCCGCCGGGCCGGGCTCGTCAGGGTGCCGGTGCATCGGCGCCGACGCTACCGTCCGGTGCCGCCGGACCGACGCCGGCGGTGCTGCGGCCCGAGCAGGTCCTCAGCCCCCGGCCCGCGGGCCGTGGCCCCGACGAAGGACGACATGGACGCTGCACCGACCGACGACCCGAACCGCCCGGCCCCGGACGGGGCTGCGCTCGAGCTGACGGTCGACGGCCGGCCGCTGCGGGTCCCCGACGACGGGTCGACCCTGCTCGAGGTCCTGCGCACCTACGCCGGGGTGCGGGCCGCCAAGGACGGCTGCGCGCCGCAGGGCCAGTGCGGGTGCTGCACGGTCCTGGTCGACGGGCAGGCCCGCGTGTCGTGCGTGACGCCGGTCCGGCGGGTCGCCGGCCGCACGGTGACCACGCTCGACGGCCTCGACCCCGAGGTGCGCCACCGGTGGGCCGCCGCAGTGACGGCCTGCGGCGGCAGCCAGTGCGGCGTGTGCACCCCCGGCATCGTGACCCGGCTGGTGGCGCTCGACGACAAGAAGCCGCAGGCCACGACGGCCGACGTCGACCGGGCCCTGGCGGCCCACCTGTGCCGCTGCACCGGCTGGCAGACGGTGGTCGAGGCGTGGGAGCTGCAGCGTGACGGCGACCCGCTGGTGGCGCTGGCCGGCCGCGACCTGGCGGCGGCGACCGCCAGGGCGACGCTCGAGTGCGGCGTCCCGCAGGACGTCGGGCCCGAGGTGAGCCTGGGCCGCGCCGGGTTCGCCGCCGACACCGCGCCCGCCGACGCGCTCGTGGCCGTGCCGGACGGACAGGGCGGCTGGGCCGTGGCCGGCACCGTGCACGCCGCCCGTCAGGCGGCCGGCAAGGTGCAGGGCCGGCGCACGACCGAGCCGGCCTCGCCGCCGCTGCAGGTCCCCGACGGCGACTGGGTGGCGACCCTCGCCACCTGCTGGGTCGAGGCCGCCTACGTCGAGACCGACGCGTCGTGGTGCGAGCCGGGCGGACAGCCGGCGTCCCCCGCCGCGAACGGCGGCGCCTTCGGCGCGAAGCGCGGCTCGGTGCTGCCCGCGGCGGCCCGGGCGCTCGCCGACGAGCACGGCCGGCCCGTCCTGGCCCTGTGGTCGCGCGAGGACGTGGCCCGGCAGGGGTTCAAGCGGCCGCCGGTCGCGGGCGGCATCGGCGCCGACGGCACGGGCGTCCTGCGGCTCGTGGCCGTGGAGGGGGTGGAGGCTGCCGTGGCGGCGGTGGCCCCCGGCCTGCAGCTCGAGATGGTGGAGGTGCCCGGCCCGCCGGTGAGCAGCGCGGTCCGGGCGGCGGGATGGGCCGAGGCTGCCGCACTGGTCGCCGCCGTCGGTGCGCCCTCCGACTGCGTCTCGGTGGACGACGGTGCCGTGACGGTCGTGGACCCGGTCCACGGCGGCCGGGCCACGGTGCGCGTCGCGGCCGGCACGGTCCAGGTGGAGGTGGACGCCGGCGAGGTCCTGGACGCGGTGGTGGTGCGCTCCTACTGCATCGGCGCGGTCCACATGGCACTGGGCTGGGTCACCTCCGAGTCCCTGACGGTGACCGCCGACGGGGAGGTCGCCGACCTGACCGTCCGGTCGTTCGGCGTGCTCCGTGCCGCCGACATGCCCCACGTCGAGGTCCACGTGGTGGGCGACGGCGCCCCGCCGGCCCGCCGGGTCAGCGACGCGGTGTTCGCCGCGACCGCCGCGGCGGTCTGGCGGGCGCAGGGCTGCCCCCCGGTGTGGCCGACCGGTACGCTGCTGCCCGCCTCGCCGGTGGACGCCGGCTGACGGCGGCCCGACCGGCACGGACCCGAGGAACAGGACACCCCATGAGCGACGAGACCCCCATCTACCGACCTGCCGTGCGCGCCGGGGACCTGCTGTTCGTGTCGGGCCAGATCGGGCTGGGCCCTGACGGCATGGCCGAGTCGCTCGAGGACCAGGTCGCCCAGGTGCTCCGCAACCTGGACCAGGTCCTGACCGACCATGGCGCGTCACGGGCGCAGGTCGTGAAGGCCACGGTGTTCCTGACCGACATGGCCGACTTCGCCGCCATGAACGAGCAGTACCGCGAGTTCTTCGCCGACCCCCGGCCGGCACGCTCCACCATCGCGGTCGCCGACCTGCCGTTCGGCGCCCGGGTCGAGATCGAGGCGGTCGCCGCACTGGGTTGACCCTGCACCGGCCGGTGCCGTCCGGCGCGTCCGGCCCGAAGGCTGGCTCCGGGCGGGCTGGTGCGGCAGACTCATGCCGTGCTTGGCGCTCTCATCATCCTCGTCACACTGTTCGTCGTGCTCCCGGTGTCGTTCATCATCACCGGCGGCGTGCTCTCGGTGGTCCTCGGCCACTCGCTCCGGATGGAGGGCGAGTACCGCCACGAGGGCTCCGAGCTCATCGAGACGAACGTCTGACGCCGCGGCACTGACCTGACTCGGTCCGGCGCACTGCGGGCCTGCCCGGCGTTGCGGTGCGTCAGGTGCCCCAGCGGGACTCGCCGAACTTGTAGCCGACGCTGCGCACCGTCTGGATCAGCGCGGCGTGCTCCTCGCCCAGCTTGGCCCGTAGACGCCGGACGTGGACGTCCACCGTCCGTGCGCCCCCGTAGTACTCGTAGCCCCAGACCTGCGAGAGCAGCACCTCGCGGGTGTAGACCCGGCCGGGGTTCATGGCCAGGAACTTGAGCAGCTCGTACTCCATGTAGGTGAGGTCGAGCGGCCGCTCGTCGATCGCCGCCTGGTAGGTCTCGACGTTCAGGACCAGCCCGTCGTAGTGGATGACCTCGGGGCCCAGCTCGAGACCAGGCTCGCGGGCCAGCAGGTGCCGCACCCGGGCCTCGAGCTCGGTCGGGTGGAACGGCGAGACGCAGAAGTCGTCGAACACGTCGTGCCGGTCGGCCAGGTCGGCCACGTGGGTGCCCCGCACGACCAGCAGCAGCGGTGCGACCGCCAGGTCGCTGCGGCGGAGGGTGCGGGCCATGGCGAACGCCGCGTCGGGGTCGTCGTCGGCCACGACGACCGCGCCCGACCACGAACCGGCCCGTGCTGCGGCCTCGTCGCCGGCCGCCGACCACGGCACGCCGGCCAGGTCCAGCACCCGGACGACGTCGGGCGACGGCGGGTCGGGCCAGAGGAGCAGGGGGTTCATGGTGACTACCAGCTCCGCAGGTACCGCTGGATCTCGAACGAGCTGACGTGGGACCGGTACGCGTCCCACTCGGCGCGCTTGTTGCGGAGGACCCACTCGAAGATGTGCTCGCCGAGCGCGTCCTGGACCAGCTCGGACCGCTCCATCTCGTCCAGAGCGATCGACAGGTTCTGGGGGAGCAGCTCGCCGCCCGACGCGCTGCCCTCCTGGAACAGGTTGGTGGTCGCCTCGTCGGGCAGCTCGTAGCCCTCACGGATGCCCTTGAGCCCCGCAGCCAGGATGACCGAGTAGGCCAGGTACGGGTTGGCAGCGGGGTCCAAGGACCGGTACTCAAGCCGGGTGTCCTGGTCCTCCTTGCCCTGCTTGGTCACGGGCACCCGCACCAGTGCAGAGCGGTTGTTGCGCGCCCACGACACGTGCACCGGGGCCTCGAACCCGGCGACCAGCCGCTTGTAGGAGTTGACGAGCTGGTTGGTCACCGCCGTGACCTCGCGGGCGTGGTGCAGCAGGCCGGCGATGAACCCCTTGGCCACGCCGGACAGGCCGTACGGGTCCTCGGGGTCCCAGAACGCGTTGGTGTCGCCGCTCCACAGCGAGACGTGGGTGTGCATGCCGGACCCCTGCACGCCCTCCATCGGCTTGGGCATGAACGTGGCGTGCACGCCGGACGCCATGGCGACCTCACGGACGATCATGCGGAGGGCCATGACGCTGTCGGCCATCGTGAGGCCGTCCGCGTAGCGCAGGTCGATCTCGTGCTGCGACGGCGCATCCTCGTGGAACGAGTACTCGACCGGGATGCCCGTGGCCTCCAGCCGCTGGATGGTCCGGCGGCGGATGGACGAGTTCTCGTCGAACGTCGTGAGGTCGAAGTAGCTGGCGTTGTCGAGCGGGACCGGCGTGCTGCCCAGGTCGTCGGAGGCCAGGTAGAAGAACTCGACCTCCGGGGCGGCCATGAACTGGTAGCCGGCCTCGGCGGCGGCCGAGAGGTTGCGCTTGAGCACCTGGCGGGGGTCGCCCTGGAACGGGGAGCGGTCCAGGTTGGTGATGTCGCAGAAGATGCGCGCCGTCAGCTCGTCGTCGTCGGTGACGCCGGGCATGAGCTGGAACGAGTTGGCGTCCGGGAACGCCAGCACGTCGCTCTCCTGCACCCGGCTGAACCCGTCGATGGCCGAGCCGTCGAACTGGATGCCCTCGTCGAACGCCGTCTCGAGCTCGACGGGGGAGATGGCGACGGACTTGAGCTGGCCGAGCACGTCGGTGAACCAGAGGCGCACCAGACGGACCCTCCGTTCCTCGATCGTCCGCAGCACGTAGTTCTGCTGGTGGTCCTGGTCCATACCGTCATCCTGTCAGCACGGTCGTGGCGGCCAAAAGTGCCCGCCGAGCAGTTCACGCGCCCGTAACAAACGGGCAACGACGGGGAAAACGCGACGGGGCAGTCTGACGGCGTCGTTCGTCGTCCGCCGTTGTTGTTGGCGGGTCGTCGGGCGTGGAAAGGTACAGACCGGTCGCCGGACGGCGGCCGGAGCAACTCATCTGAAGGGTGGCCTCAGTGGCGTATCGGGCTGAATACATCTGGATCGACGGCACGGAGCCCGTGCCGCTCATGCGGTCCAAGACCAAGATCATCGAGGACGGCAAGGAGCCCGGCATCTGGGGCTTCGACGGCTCGTCCACCAACCAGGCGGCCGGCCACGACTCGGACTGCGTGCTGCGTCCGGTGTTCTCGTGCCCCGACCCGCTGCGCAACCCCGGCGACATCCTGGTGCTCTGCGACGTGCTGCTCCCCGGCACGATGGAGCCGCACCCGACCAACAACCGTGCGGCGCTGGTCGAGGTGGCCGAGAAGTACGCCTCGCACGAGTCGCTGTTCGGCCTGGAGCAGGAGTACACGTTCTTCAAGGAGGGCCGTCCGCTCGGCTGGCCCACCGAGGGCTACTACTACCCGGCCCCCCAGGGCCCGTACTACTGCGGCGTCGGCGCCGTGGAGATCGCCGGCCGTGACATCGTCGAGGCCCACACCGAGGCCTGCATGGAGGCTGGTCTGGGCATCTGCGGCACCAACGCCGAGGTCATGCTCGGCCAGTGGGAGTTCCAGGTGGGCCCCCTCGGCCCGGTCGAGGTCTCGGACCACCTCTGGATGGCCCGCTTCCTGCTGTACCGCATCGCCGAGGACTTCGGGGTGAACGCCTCGATCTCGGCCAAGCCCATCAAGGGCGACTGGAACGGTGCCGGCTGCCACACGAACTTCTCCACCAAGGAGATGCGTGAGAACTACGACGCGATCATCGCGGCGTGCGAGGCGATCGGTGCCGAGGGCAAGGTCGAGGAGCACCTGGCCGGCTACGGCCACGGCTTCGAGGACCGTCTGACCGGTCTGCACGAGACCGCCCACTACTCGGAGTTCCGCTACGGCGTCTCCGACCGTGGCGCCTCGATCCGCATCCCGTGGCAGGTGGCCCAGGACAAGAAGGGCTACATCGAGGACCGTCGTCCCAACGCCAACTGCGACCCCTACGTCGTGACGCGGCTCATCACCAACACGGTCTGCTCGGCCATCTGACGCAGCGGACCGTCCACCCGGCCCCGGCCGGGAGGTACTGACCACGGGGGGCCTCCGGGCCCCCCGTGGCGCGTCCGCCGCCGTCTTCTACGCTGCCCCCGATGACTGGTTCGCCTGACCGCCCGAGCGTCCGTGTGGCGCTGGCCCAGCTCGACCTGTGCGTGGGCGACCTCACCGGGAACGTCGACAAGATGGTCGACGCGTGGCACCAGGCCGAGGCGTCCGGCGCCGACCTGCTCGTGCTGCCCGAGCTGGCGGTCACGGGCTACCCGCCCGAGGACCTGCTGCTGCGCCCCGGGTTCGTCGCCGACTCGCACGCGGCGCTGGCCGACCTGGCCGCCCGGACGGTGGGTCGGTGCGCCACCGTGGTGGGGTGGGTCGAGGGCCACCGTCAGACGGGCGCCGACCCCCACGACGGTCTCGACGGCCCGTGGAACTCCGCTGCGGTCCTCCACGGAGGCCGCATGCTGCTGTCGTACCGGAAGCAGGCGCTGCCGAACTACGGGCCCTTCGACGAGAAGCGCTACTTCGACGCCGGCGCACCCTCCCAGCCGCTCGTCCGGGTGCGCGGCACCACTGTGGCGCTCAGCGTGTGCGAGGACGTCTGGGTCGACGACGGTCCGGTGGCGGCGTCGGTCCGTGCCGGGGCGTCGTTGGTGGTGAACGTGAACGCGTCGCCGTTCCACACCGGCAAGCAGTCCGTGCGCCAGGAGATGCTGCGCCGGCGCGTGGCCGAGGTCGGTGTGCCGGTCGTCTACCTGAACCTGGTGGGCGGCCAGGACGAGCTGGTCTTCGACGGCGGGTCGATGGTCGTCGACTCCGACGGCGACCTGCTCGTCGAGCTGCCGCGGTTCGTCGAGGCGGTCGAGGTGGTCGACGTGCCCGTGGTGGGTGCTGCGCCGTCCGGGCCCATGGTGGAGGGCACCGTCGTGGAGGTCCCGCCGGGCGACCTCCCCCCGGGCCCTGAGGCACGGCCCGTCCTGGGTGCGCCGCCACTGGCCGCGCCGCTCGACCGCCTGGCCGAGGTCTGGGGCGCACTGGTGCTCGGCGTCCGCGACTACGTCGGCAAGAACGGGTTCTCCGACGTCCTGATCGGCTTGTCGGGGGGGATCGACTCCTCGCTGGAGGCGGCGATCGCGGTCGACGCCCTGGGTGCCGACCACGTGCACGGCGTGCTGATGCCGTCGCGGTTCTCGAGCGACGGCAGCATCACCGACG
>CAIYXG010000151.1 GCA_903930035.1 uncultured Actinomycetes bacterium
ACCTCGGTCTGGTCGTCGAGGCCCGTGTAGTCCGTCACCGGCCAGTACCCGCGGTCGCCCCAGGAGATCTGCGCGGCGATCGGGGTGCCCGGGTACACCTTCGTGCGGAAGATCACGTCCTCGAAGTCCTGGGCGGTGACGCGGGGGCCCATGCCCTGGACCACGCCCATGAGCAGCTGCAGGTTCGGCAGGATCAGCGGCGCGTTGGTGGGCGACGCCGGCGGCCGGCCGAAGAACCACTTGTGCAGGAACTGGGGGCCGGCGACGTCCGGCAGGACCCGGGCGAAGAGGTTCGACGGGCCGAACGCCCGCGACCACTGCTCCTGCTGGTAGGTCCGGCCGAAGATGTTGGTGTCGACCAGCGCGGCGCCCGTGATCACCCACTCGGGGTGGTAGTCCTGCTGCTGCGCCGTCTCGGTCAGCGTCTGCGGGGCCAGCGGGTCCCCGGCGAACAGGATGGTCGTGACCCCCGCCCCCTTGAACCGGGCGATGAGCTCGCGGGCCTGGCCGGCCAGGCTGACCGGGTCCGTGTACGAGGCCCGCTCCACGAACTCGGCGTCGTAGCGGGCCTTCAGCTGGCGCGAGAACACCTCGTACGCGTCGCCGGCCCCCATGGCACCGGTCACGTAGATGATCCCGAGGCGACGGGGCTTGCCCTTCAGCCCCGGGCCGGCAAAGGCCGCCGGACGGTTGGCCACGCGCTTGCCCACGTACTCCACCGTCTGCTGGGCGTTCTGCTCGTAGTTCTTCATGATCGAGAAGGCGTACGGCGCGTTGTCCACCCACCACTGGTTGGTGGCCCCGCCGCCGCAGGAGATGCAGAGGATCTTGTTCTTGGCCAGGGTCTCGCCGAAGGCCCCGGTGAACGACGGTCCCCCGAGCACGGCGAACGGCTTGATGTCCCGGGCGATGGTCTCGGCGTCGGCGGCGGCCGACACGGCGTCGTTGATCGGGCCCGTGGCGGTCCAGCGCACCAGCTCGACCTTCCGGCCGTAGGTCTCGTAGTAGGTCTCGATCAGCCGCAGGTACGACTGGTAGGTCGCGAAGTCGCTCGACCCGGTGTCCTTGTTGCCGATCTGGCGGTACACGAAGCTCAGGATCGGGTCGTTGTCCTGGGACACCCAGACCACGACCTTGATGGAGTCCTTCGTGACCCCCGGTGCCGTGCTCCCGCCGTTGTCCCCGGAGAAGGGCGCGAAGCACTCCGGCGCCGGGGCCAGCGGCATCTTGAGCACGCCCTTGGTCGTGTCGCACCGGTCGCCCCACTCGACCGTGTCGACGGTGCCGGCCTCCTTGGCCGCGGAGAACGACAGCACGCCCGGCCGCGCGCCGGCCGCACCCTGCACCCCCACCCGTTCGGTGGTCGTCGGCGCGGCCTGCGCCGGGCCGCTGCCGGCCGGGGCGGTCACCAGCAGGCCCACGACGACCGCGCCCACGGCGACGACCGCGGTCAGCGGTCCCCACTTCTTGAGCGGCGACGTCCGTCGCGTGCCCCCGTCCATGGACTTCATGGCTCGTCCCCCTGTGCCGGTGCACCGATGCTGCCACCCACCGGGCCGCTGCGCTGCGCGGCCACGGCGACGTCGCCCAGGTACGACCGCACCACCTCGGGCGCGTCGAGCACCTCGGCGGGTAGGCCCTCGGCGATGACCCGCCCGGCCTCGAGCGCCACGAGCCGGTCGGCGATGCGGGCGAGCAGCGGCACGTCGTGCTCCACGACGACCATGGCGCAGCCCAGCTCGTCGCGGATCCGCAGCAGCAGGTTGCCGAGCTGCTCGACCTCGCGCTGGGCCACCCCGGCCGCCGGCTCGTCGAGCAGCAGCACCGTGGGCTGGTGGGCCACGGCGCACGCCAGCTCCACGATGCGACGCGTCCCGGTGGAGAGCTCGGAGGTGAACGTGTCGCGGTAGGCCGCGAGCCCGAACAGGTCGAGCAGCTCGTCGACCCGGGCGGCCACGGCGTCCTCGGAGTCGGCGGCGGCCGGGAGCCGCAGCGCCGCGTTGAACGGGTCCCGGACCTCGGTCGACCGCTCGAGCGCGACCGCCAGGGCCTCGCCGACCACCAGGCCGGGGAAGAGCCGTCCGCCCTGGAAGGTCC
>CAIYXG010000152.1 GCA_903930035.1 uncultured Actinomycetes bacterium
CATGACCACGCTCGACCTGCTCGACGCCGAGGTCCAGGACGTGGAGCAGGTCCTGGTCCGCGGGATGCTCACCCTGGCCGTCGCGATCAGCGAGCCAGATGACCCGGACGCGCTCCGGGCGACCGTCGCCCACCTGGCCGAGCAGTACGACCTGCGCCTCGACCTGTCGCCCATCCCGGCCAGCAGCGGCCGACGGCCACAGGTCGACGCGGTGACGGTGCTGGGCCACGGCTTCGAGACCCCGTTGTCGGCGGCCGAACTGGCCGCCGTCGCCGGTGGCGTGGTGGCCTCGGGCGGAAACGTCGACCGGGTCGTCCGGCTCGCGCGCTACCCGGTGTACGCCTACGAGTTCCGGGTGTCGGGCGCCGACCCACTGGCGCTGCGCACGCACCTTGGCCAGGCCGCCGCCGCCCACCGCCTGGACGTGGCCCTGCAACCGGCCGGCCTGGAACGGCGGGCCAAGCGGCTCGTGGTCCTCGACGTCGACTCCACCCTCATCCAGGACGAGGTGATCGAACTGCTCGCCGACGAGGCCGGCTGCCTGGACGACGTGCGGGCCGTCACCGAACGGGCCATGGCCGGCGAGCTCGACTTCGAGGCCGCCCTGCGCGAGCGGGTCCGGCGACTGGCGGGCCTGGACACCGCAGCGCTGGACCGGGCCCGGGCCCGGGTGCGCCTGACCCCCGGGGCCCGGACCTTCGTGCGGACCCTCAAGCGACTCGGCTACTGCGTCGGCATCGTCTCGGGCGGGTTCACCCACTTCACGGACCCGCTGGCCGACGAGCTGGGCCTCGACCACGCCGTCGCCAACGAACTGGAGCTCCGCGACGGCGTCCTGACCGGCGAGGTCCTCGGAGAGGTCGTCGACCGGGCCCGCAAGGCCGAGCTCCTGCAGCAGTTCGCCGACGCCGAGGGGATCCCGGTCAGCCAGACCGTGGCCGTCGGTGACGGGGCGAACGACCTGGACATGATCGCGGCGGCGGGGCTCGGCATCGCGTTCAATGCCCGACCCGTCGTCCAGCAGGCGGCCGACACCACCGTGAACGTCCCCTACCTGGACGCCGTGTTGTTCGTCCTGGGCGTCACCCGCGACGAGGTCGAGGCGGCCGACGGAGCCACGTGAGCCGACGCGCCGGTGCAGCCGGCACGGCGGTCACTCCGGCAGGACGACCGAGGTGACCGGCGGGCCGCCCAGGACCCGGGCGGCCATGTCCGAGACCCGAGCGGCGTCGACCCGTGCGAGCCGGTCCCGGAACTCGGTGACCGGTGTCGGGCCCCCGTGGAGCAGCTCGGCCGCCCCGAGTCGACCGGCCCGGGCGCCCACGTCCTCCATGGCGAGCACCGTTGCGGCCCACAGCGACCGACAGGCCCGGTCGACCTCGTCGTCCCCGACCCCGCCACCGGCCAGGTCGGTGACGACCTCCTCCACGGTCCCGCACAGCTCGTCGAGTCGGGCGACACCGGTGGAGCACTGCAACGACAGCACCCCGGCGTCGGAGTACAGGCTGAGCGCGGACCCGATCGAGTAGGTGAGCGCGCGCTCCTCTCGCACCTCCTGGAACAGCCGGCTGGATGGACCTCCACCGAGCAGGTGGTTGAGGACCGCCACGGTGGTGCGGTCCTCGTCGAGCGCCGAGCAGGTCCTCCACGCCTGGGCCATGTGGGCCACGTCGCCGGGGCGGGTCTCCTCCACCCGCTGCGTCGACGGACCGCCGGGGGCGCGACGCTCTGGTCGCTCCCCCACGCGCTCACGGTCGGTCCACGTCCGTGCGACGTGGGCCACGACTGCGTCGTGGTCGACGCGGCCGGCGGCGGCGACCACCAGGTCGGCCGGCCGGTACCACCGGTCCCGGAACTCGGCGACGTCCTTGCGGTCCAGGTCGGCGATCGTCTCGGGGGTTCCCAGCACCTCCCGGCCGAGCGGGTGGCCGCCGAGGACCGACTCGAAGAGACGCACCCCCACCACGTCCTCGGGGTCGTCGAGCGCGACGGCGAGCTCCTCCAGGATGACCTGCCGCTCGTTGTCGACGTCCTCGGCCCGGAGCGCCGCGTCGCGCACCACGCCGGTCAGGACCTCGAGCGCCAGGCCGATCGCCGTGGCGGGCACGCGCACGTGGAAGACCGTGTGTTCGCTCGAGGTGTACGCGTTCAGTTCACCGCCGACCTGGTCGACCGCCCGGGCGATCTCGATCGCCGACGCGTCCGCGGTCCCCTTGAACAAGAGGTGCTCCAGGAAGTGCGAGACACCCTGCAGCGCGTCGGGTTCGTCACGCGACCCGACCCCGACCCAGATCGAGAGCGCCACCG
Organism: uncultured Actinomycetes bacterium; assembly: GCA_903930035.1. Classification (GTDB taxonomy): domain Bacteria; phylum Actinomycetota; class Acidimicrobiia; order Acidimicrobiales; family Microtrichaceae; genus CAJANQ01. Next base: position 2,308 of record CAIYXG010000152.1, read on the forward strand.
AACGCGAGTGCTCGACGGTGTCGGTGCACACGACGGCGCCGGAGTCGAGCACGGTACGGCGCAGCCGCTCGAGGGGGGCTGCGACGCCCGGGATCGACCCGGCGCCGACGAGGTCCACGGAGTGGGGTCCGGCTCAGCGACGACGGCGCTGGCCGCCTCGGGAGCGACCACCCCCGCCGCCACCGCCACCGCGGTTGCGCACCGGGGCCGGGCCCAGGTCGCCGAACTCCTCGCGGAGTTCGGCGTCGAACGCATCGCTGAAGCGGGCCTCGTCCGCGTCGCCGGCCTCGTCCGCGTCACCGTTCGACGACCGACCACCGGACGAGCGGTCCTCGGAGGAACGGCCCTCGGACGAGCGCCGCTCCGACGAACCGCCACCGGAACCGGCGACCGGCTCGCCGTCGGCACCGACGGGCGTGAGCGAGATCTTGCCGTTCGGGTCGACGTCGTCGACCACCACCGAGATCGGATCACCCAGCGAGACGACGTCATCGACCCGGTCGATCCGCTTGCCGCCGCCGAGCTTGGAGATGTGGACGAGCCCGTCCCGGCCCGGGAGGATGTTGACGAACGCACCGAACTTGGTGATGTTCACGACGCGGCCCTCGTAGGTGGCACCCACCTCGGCCGTCGGCGGATCCAGGATCAACTTGATCTGGCGCTCCGCCTCGGCGACCGCACCGCGGTCCACGGCGGCGATGGCCACCACGCCGACCAACCCGTCGTCGTCGACCGAGATGTTGGCGCCGGTCTCGGCCTGGATGCCGTTGATCACCTTGCCCTTCGGTCCGATGACCTCGCCGATCTTGTCCGCCGGGATCTCGAAGCTGAGGATCTTCGGTGCCGTCTCCGACACGTCCTCGCGGGGGGCGGCGATGGCCGAGGCCATGACGTCCAGGATGGCGAGGCGGGCGTCCTTGGCCTGGTTGAGCGCGGCGGCCAGCACGTCGGCGGGGATCCCGTCGATCTTCGTGTCCAACTGCAGGGCCGTCACGGCGTCGGCGGTGCCGGCGACCTTGAAGTCCATGTCGCCGTAGGCGTCCTCGGCCCCGAGGATGTCGGTGAGCGTCGCGTACTTGCCGTCGGCGTACACGAGCCCCATGGCGATGCCCGCGACGGGCGCCACGATCGGCACGCCGGCGTCCATGAGGGACAGGGTCGAGGAGCACACCGACGCCATCGACGTCGAGCCGTTCGATGCGAGCACCTCGGAGACCACCCGGATCGTGTACGGGAACTCCTCGAGCGACGGCACGACCGGGAAGAGCGCCCGCTCGGCCAGCGCACCGTGGCCGATCTCGCGACGCTTAGGGCCCCGCATGAAGCCGGTCTCGCCGGTGGAGAACGGCGGGAAGTTGTAGTGGTGCAGGTACCGCTTCTTGGTGATCGGGTCGATGCCGTCGATCATCTGGTCCATCTTCGCCATGCCGAGGGTGCAGAAGTTCAGGACCTGCGTCTCGCCACGCTGGAACAGGCCGGTGCCGTGTGCGGTCGGGATGACCCCCACCTCGGCCGACAGCGGCCGGATGTCGGCCAGGCCACGGCCGTCGATGCGCTGGCCCTCGGCGACGATCCGGGTGCGGACCGTCTCCTTGGTGAGCGAGCGCAGCGCCGCACCCACCTGCTTGGTCACGGTCGCGCTGGCCGCGGACTCGCTGGCACCGTCGGCCACGGCCGAGGCGACCAGGTCGGCCGTCACCTGCTCGAGCACCGACGCCTTGAGGGCACCCTCGGCGGCGGTCCGCTCGGACTTGTCGGCGATCTGCATGATCTCGGACACCCGGTCGCCGGCGGCGGCGCGCACGGCGTCGGAGACGGCCGGCTTGTAGTCGACCTGCGGGGTGAAGTCCATGGTGCCGATCGGACCGCGCTCGGCCTCGACGGACTGCACGAGTCGCTGCTGCAGCTCGATGGCGTCGGAGATCCAGCGCTTCGACTCGTCGAGCGCCGTCGCCAGCGCCGCCTCGTCGACCTTGGGTGCACCTTCGGCGTAGTAGGCGAAGGAGTGCTCGGTACCGCCGGCCTCCACCATCATCACGGCGACGTCACCGTCGGGCAGTTGCCGTCCGGCGACGACGATCTCGAAGGTCGACTCGTCGGACTCCTGGTAGGTCGGGTGCGGGATCCACTCGCCGTCCTGGCTGTAGGCCAGGCGGACGGCGCCGATCGGCCCGTCGAAGGGCACATCGGAGACCATCAGCGCCGCCGAGGCGGCGTTGCTCGCCAGCACGTCGTAGGGGTGCTCCTGGTCGGCACCCATCACGGTGCCCACCACGTGGACCTCGTTGCGGAAGCCGTCGGGGAACGACGGACGCAGCGGCCGGTCGATCAGGCGGCAGGCCAGGATCGCCGACTCGGGCGCCCGACCCTCACGGCGGAAGAACGAACCGGGAATCTTCCCCGCCGCGTACATGCGCTCCTCGATGTCGACCGTCAGCGGGAAGAAGTCGATGCCCTCCCGGACGTGCTTGGCGGCGGTCGCCGTCACCAGGATGCGGGTCTCGCCCTGTCCGGCGAGCACGGAGCCGCCGGCCAGGCCGGCGAGCTTGCCGGTCTCGAACGAGATGGTCTTCGAGTCGTCGTCGCCGCCGGGTGCAGCGACGCGAATGGGTTCGGCCATGGGGCCCTCCTCGTCGGCCCGCGATGGGCCGGATCGGTGCGGCGGGCCAGTCCCCAGTGGTCGATCCCCGGCCGAGGGGCCCTGCGGAGCGGGACGCTCCGGGGCGGGGGGCCGGACACCGGCAACCGGTTACTGACCAGGTGGCCGCAGTGTTGACGTCGACACGCTAGCCGACGCCGCCGACGAACACGAAGCACCCGGCCCGACA
>CAIYXG010000153.1 GCA_903930035.1 uncultured Actinomycetes bacterium
ACCATGCCGCCGCCCGACGCCGAGACGTCGCCGCCGACGGCCCACCCGTTGCTGGCCAGCTGGGCGCCGCCGAGCGCCTCGAGCGGTGACGGCGGGTGGGGGCCGTCGGGCCCGGGGGCCTGGGCCCGGCCCACCAGCTGCGCCACGTTCCGGCCGCTCGCCATCATGGCGACGTCCTGCAGGTAGGTGGCCAGGTCCTCGACGGTCAGGGGACGCACCCACGGCGCGCCCTCGGCCCACTCGGCGACCGGTGCTCCGTCGTGCACCTCGGCGACCCGCAGGTTGTACCCGGCGACGTAGCCCTCGATGAGCTCGCGCAGGTGGGCCGGCTGCGCGTCCAGGAACGCCGCCGCCCTGTCGCGCAGGCCGAGCATCCGGTAGCCCAGGTCGGACGAGGTGTTGGCGTCCAGCGGGCCGGGTCCGAAGAACTCCGCCCGCTCGCCCCGGACCTTGACGACCTGCTCGGCCACCACGGCCAGGTGGTCGCGGGCGCACGCCCAGCCCTGGCCCAGGCCGAGCCCGCCCCAGTCCGTCGCGCGGACGTGCACGACGCCGTGCGTGGTGGTGCGCAGGTCGGCGGTCCAGCGGCCGCTGCCGACCTCGGAGGTCCCCGTGGTGCTCATGGGGACATCCTGTCGGTCGGGTCAGCCGTGCTGCCAGATCCGGTTGGCCAGCGAGTTGGTGCCGTCGAGCGCCGCTGCGTCGAGCGTCGCCATGTCGGTGGCGCTCAGCTCCCACCCGAGCGCGCCGGCGTTCTGGGTGGCCTGGTCGGCGTTCTTGGCGCCGGGGATGGGCACGGCGCCCTTCTGGACCAGCCACCGCAGCGCGACCTGCGACGGCGTGCGCCCGTGGGCCTCGCCGATGGTCCGCACCACGCCCACCACGGCGTCGACCTGCTCCATCGGGTGCGCCGAGAAGCCCCGCTTGCCGGGCGGCGGGGCGGCGGCGGAGTACTTGCCGGTCAGCCGGCCCTGGCCGATGGGCGAGTAGGCGAGCGGCACGACGCCCAGCTCGTGGCAGGCCTCGATCAGCCCGGACGTCTCGGGCCGGCGGCGCAGCAGCGAGAACTCGATCTGGTTGGAGGCCAGCGGCACGCCGTGCTCGCCCAGGGCCCGGTGCATCTGGCGCATCTCCTTGACCGAGTAGTTGGAGACGCCGACGGCCTTGGTGAGCCCGTCCTTCACGACCGCCGCCAGCGCGTCGGCGAGGGCCCTGTGCGACCGCAGGCTGATGGGGCCGTGGATCTGGTAGAGCTCGACCTGGTCGGCGCCGAGCCGCGCCAACGACGCCTCGAGCGAGCGGCGCAGGGCCCCGTGCACGTCGAGCTTCCACGGCATGGGGATGAACTTGGTGGCGATCACCAGCCGTTCCCGGCGGGCGGGGTCGGCGGCCATGAGCCGGCCGATGATCCGCTCGCTCTCGCCGTTGCCGTAGCCCTCGGCGGTGTCGACGAGCGTCACGCCGGCCGCGAGCGACGCGTCGACCGCGTCGGCGATCGTGGCCTCGGACAGGTCCTGGTCGTAGGTGCCCATGCCCCACGTGGACGAGTCCCCCCAGGACCAGGCGCCCACGCCGAGCGGGGCGACGGCGGCGGTGCCGCCCGGGAAGGTCACGGTGGGTCCAGGCATCCGAGGAGTCTGCCACCCGTCTCGGCGGCGCCCCGCCGTACGCTCCCGGCATGGCGCAGCAGACCGTGACCGAGCTCGTGGGCGTCTACGACGCCGAGGGCACCCTGCTGGGCGAGGTCCGCTACTGGGTGGGTGCCCGGCTGGGCCGCACCCACTGCTCGCTCTGCGAACTGACCCACGGCACGTTCCGGGAGCGGTCCGACTGGCGTGACTGCCGGGCACAGCTGCCGGTGCCGTTCCATGCGTTCCATACCGACGACCAGCCCGACGACGTGCGGTCGGCCGCCGCGGGGGAGTACCCGGTGGTGGTGACCCGGACCGCCGACGGCCCGACCGTGCTGCTCGGCCGCGCCGAGCTGGACGCGTGCCACGGCGACCTGGACGCGTTCACGACGGCGCTGGC
>CAIYXG010000154.1 GCA_903930035.1 uncultured Actinomycetes bacterium
CGGTCGTCCACGCCGACAGGCTGGGCAGATTTCCACCTAGACCTCGTGGCGTCCGGGCGGTACGTTCACCACCGAGCAGGTCAGGCGGGAGCTGGGGATGCATCAGGACGACGGCAGGCCGATCGCACGGTCGGAAGGTCGGCACCACCGCGCCGTGGCGGCGGTCCTCCTGGTCCTCGCCGTGCTGGTGCCCGCCACCTTTGCGACCGCCGTCACGTCCACGCCCGTGGCCACGAAGTCGGGGTCGGCGGCGTCGACCGGCTCCACCTCGCAGGTCGAGTCGACCGACACGGTCAACTGGACCATGAACATCGAGAACACCGACCTCGACGCGGTGAACGGCATCCTCACCGACACCATCGGCGAGGGGCACCAGTACGTGCCGGGCTCCACCAAGGCCCCCGCCGGCTGGACCCTGGTCTTCTCCAACCAGACCACCGGCGACGACTTCACCGCCCCCGAGTCCCCGGCCGTCCGGCGGGTCCGGGCCATCACCGCCCAGGGCCCGGTCCCGGGCTCGCTCAAGGGGCTCCTGGCCCCCGTCCCCGGCAACTTCCCGTTCTCGACCGACGGTGACGGCTGGGTGCCGATCGTGGGGAACCCCCGGATCTTCAACGTCTTCCACCACACGGGCGCGAACAAGCCGGAGGTCAACTGCTCCGACCGTCGGACGAAGACCACCTGCCCCGGCTACCCGAAGGAGGTGTCGATCCAGAAGGCCAACGACTTCTTCACCCCGTTCTCTGCCGCGGCTGACGTCGACGCCCAGGGCCGCCTCTGGTTCTCCGGCACCCACGACCTGCCCGGCTCGAACGACACCGGCGGGTTCTACTGCTGGGACACCACCACCGACACCAAGTGCGGCGACGGCTACTACCCGGTGACCGACAACCTCTGGGCCGGCACCGCCTACGTGGCACGCTCCCCGTTCTCGGGCGTCGCCACCAACGGCACCAAGCTCTACGCACTGGCCGTCCACCCCACCACCGGCCCCAAGGCCAACCGCATCGACCTGGAGTGCTTCGACACCGCGACGCTCGCCGCGTGCGGCACCGTGAGCATGAACACCGCGGGCCTGCCCGGCTGGAACAACGACCAGTACGCCGAGGGCCGCTCGCCGGTGCTGCAGATGCGCCAGATCGGCACGAAGGCCTACTTCCTGATCGACTACGGCGCGAACCCCGGCCCCAACGAGGGCCGCGGCAACCGGCTGCTCTGCGCCGACCTCACCACCGGCGGCCCCTGCGCCGGCTGGACCACCCCGGCGGTCCCCGGCACCACGGGCGGGGCCACGCTGCGGTTCTCCAACCTGCTCTTCCCGGACCTGTCCGGCGGCTCGGCCGTGTGCGTCGTGAACACCTTCGTGACGCTCACGTTCTTCAGCCAGACCGCCACCCGGCCGGTCAGCTGCTTCAGCGCGACGGGCGGCGCCGGACCGGTCCCCGCCGGGGTCCAGGCGGCCGTCAACGCCGTCCCCAACCCTGTCGGCACCTACAGCGGGCCGGCCACCTTTGCGGCGGCGGGCTACGTCAGCGCCGAGGTCGGGACCCGGATCTACATGCCGTTCGCCACGCCCGTCGACGCTGCGGTGGCGGGGGTGAACTCCTGGGCGCTCTGCTACGACTTCGCCACCGGCGCCAAGTGCACCGACTTCGGGACCGCCGGGGTCCGGACCTTCGCCGACGTCAACAAGGGGTTCGTCACGACCTACGGCTTCGCGGTCGACCGCAACGGCTGCATGTGGGGGCTCGGTGACGCCGGCTGGATGGTCTCGTTCAACGCCTTCGGCAACGCACCCGCCTGCACCTCGACGGGGGCCGAGCTGACGGTCACCCCGCGCACCTCCTACTGCGGGCCGCAGCAGCCGACGACCCTGACGTGGGACAAGGCGTCACTGGTCGACGTCGACCTCGCCAAGGTGACGTCGGCCAAGGTCTCGGCCTTCTCGGTGGACGGGGCCCCCGTGCCGGCGTACCAGGGCGTCGAGATGACCAACGGTGCGGCGAGCCTCTCCAGCCTGCCGGTCGGCAACGGCCTCAAGTTCGCGGTGCAGCTGGAGGTGAGCGACCCGTCCGCGGTCGGTCCGACCTCCCGGTTCCAGGTCACCTTCATCGGCCCCACGGTGCAGATGTGCCTCCAGACGCGGCTGGTCTCGGAGTGCGAGCCGCCACCGACGATCCGGAACGACTTCGAGGCGGTCCTCGACGACGGGACCGGACAGGCCACCACGTCGACGTTCTCCACCATGAAGGTGCTCGTCCCGGCGTCGTGCCAGTCGACCACCACCACGACCA
>CAIYXG010000155.1 GCA_903930035.1 uncultured Actinomycetes bacterium
CATGGGCGTCGACGGCGGCCCAGCGGTGAACGGCCAGATCTCCTCCGAGATCTGCCGCCAGTTCGCCCTGGCCCGCAGGTCCCCGAAGAGTGCGTAGAGCCCCAGGTTGATGCGCTGGATGATCACCATCGACGCCGGCAGGTTGGCCTGCTTCATCACATCGGCGTAGGGCCCGCCCAGGTCGAAGAACCGCCGGACCGAGGCCGAGGAGTACTCCGGCGTGACCTCGACGACCTTGTCCTCCATCACCAGCTCGTAGAAGTGCGTGAAGTAGTCCTCGAGCACGTCGACGGGCAGGTCCGCGCCGGCGGGCAGGATGCCGACCCGCTCGACCACGCGGCGGAACGCCGGCACGTCACGGTCCAGCACCATCGCCTGGATCATGTCCTCGAACACCTGCAGCTCGGCGGGCACGAACCGCTTGCAGAGTCCGAAGTCCAGGAAGGTCACCCTGCCGTCGGGCCCGAAGAGGTAGTTCCCCGGGTGGGGGTCGCCGTTGAAGGCCCCGAGGCGGTAGATCCCCCCGAACGCGAACCGGTAGAGGCACTCGGCGGCGAGCTGGCGCTGCCCGTCGTCCCAGCCGACCACCTCCCCGAACGGGGCCCCGTGGGCCAGCGTCGTGGTGAGCACCCGTCCGGTGGAGTGCGCGTCGACCACGTCGGGCACCGCGCTGAACGGATGGTCCCGGTAGGCGTCGGCGAACATGCGCTGGTGCGCCGCCTCCGACCGGTAGTCGAGCTCCTCGACCAGCCGCTCCCGCAGCTCGTCCACGACCGGCCGCGGGTCCAGCCCGGGGAACAGCACCCCCATGACGGTGAAGAGCAGGTCGGTGTTCTCGAGGTCGGACGCCACGGCGGTGTCGACGCCGGGGTACTGCACCTTGACGGCGACCTCGAGGCCGTCGCGGGTGACGGCCCGGTGGACCTGGCCGATGGAGGCGGCCGCCATCGGGTGCGGGTCCCACTCGGCGAACACCACGTCGGGCTCGGCGCCCAGCTCGGCCCTGACGACGCCGGCGGCCAGCTCGGCCGACATGGGCGGGGCGTCCGCCTGCAACTCGGCGAGGGCCTCACGCACGGGCTCGGGCAGTCCCTGGTCCAGGTAGCTGGCCATCTGGCCCAGCTTCATGAGGGCGCCCTTCATGCCCCCGAGGGTCTCCGTGACCTGCTCGGCGGTCCGCAGCTCGAAGGCGGCCTGCAGCTCGGCCTTGCGCTCGGGCGACGCCCCGATCCCACGGACCTTGACGACGGCCAGGTCGGTCCCGCGGCCGGCACCGACCTTCGCCAGCGTGGCCGTGCGGCGGGCCCGGTCGGTGGCAGCCACCGGGGAGCCTGCCCGGACGGGGCGCCGGCGCCGTGCGAGCACGGCCGCGGCCACGCCCAGGCCGACCGCGACCGGCCAGCGTCGCCGCAGCGCCACCGTCGTCTACGACTGCGTGATGGTGACGGTCTCGATCACGACGTCCTCGACGGGACGGTCGCCGGCCCCGGTCCGGGTCGACTGGATCGCCGCCAGGACGTCGAGGCCGTCGATGACCTTGCCGAACAGCGCGTAGTTCGGCGGCAGCTGCATGCCGTGGCCGCCCGAGATCACGAAGAACTGGCTGCCGTTGGTGTTGGGGCCGGCGTTGGCCATGGCGAGCGAGCCGAGCTGGTACTGGCCCGGCTCGGGCAGCTCGTCCTCGAACCGGTAGCCCGGGCCGCCCCGGCCGGACCCCTCCGGGCACCCGCCCTGGATCACGAAGTCCTGGATCACCCGGTGGAAGATCAGGCCGTCGTAGTAGTGGTAGCGGGCCAGGCAGACGAAGTTGTTCACCGTCTTGGGGGCCCGCTCCGGGTACAGGACGGCCGTCATCGTGCCCATGCTGGTCACGATCTCCGCGGTGTAGGTCGCCCCGGGCTCGAGCGCGATCGGGAACTCTCCGTCGAACTTGGTCTGGCGCGGGCTGGAACCGTCGACGGCGGGAAGCTCAGGCATGGGGGGTCCTTTCAGGTGGGGCCGGGGTCGCCCGGCCGGAGTCGTGACCGTACTCCCCCGCCACTTCCGTGCGGTGGAGCCTCGGACCGGGGTCAACGGCTAGCGGAAGCCGGCCAGCGTCTGCTCGGCCTGCGGCTGGGCGAGCACCAGCACCTGCGCACCGCCGAGCCGTGACGGCCGGGTGGGCAGCACGACGGTGAGCGGGTTGCCGCCCGAGAGCTTGCGGGCCAGTCCGAACGCCTCGAGGAACCCGAGCTGCTGGTCGACCGTGAGCCCGCCGGACATGGCGCTGGCCGCACGGGCCAGCGCGAGCGGGTTCCGCTCGCGGCCGACCTCGCCGAGGGCGGTCCGGAGGAACTGCTGCTGGCGCTCCTGCCGGCCCAGGTCCGCGGTCGGGTCGGTCCGGGGGCGGCCGTCGACGATCTCCGTGTAGTTGCGCGAGCGCACGAAGGCGAGCGCCTGGCGGCCGTCGAGCGTGACGTCCCCCGCCTGGTCGATCTTGAGGCCCGACTTGGCGTCGTAGGCCGGGTACGGCACGTTCACGGTCACGCCGCCGACGGCGTCCACGAGCCCGGCGAAGGTGGCGAAGCCGACCTCCATGTAGTGGTTCACCGGGATCTGCAGGTTCTGCTGGACCGTGCGGACCAGGTTGGCGGGCCCGGCGTTGTAGGCGCCGTTGACCCGGCCCTTCTTCCCGGTGGCGGCGTCGACCACGACCAGGTCACGGGGGATCGACATCATGGCCGCACCCTCGGGCGTCGTCCGGAGCACGATGATCGTGTCGCTCCGCCGGCCGGTGACGCTGCTCACGCCGCCCACGCCCCCGTCGGGGTCGAGCCCCTCCCGGGAGTCCGAGCCCACCAGCAGGTAGTTGACGGCGGGGCCGGACACGGGGTCGAGCACGCCGGCCAGGTCGACCCGGTCGATCCCCGAGAACGTGCGCACGGCCCACAGGCCGCCCAGCAGCAGCGACACGACCAGCAGCAGCGGGAGCAGGAGCAGGACCGTCCGGACCTTGGGCGGCCGGAGGCACCCACGCCGCG
>CAIYXG010000156.1 GCA_903930035.1 uncultured Actinomycetes bacterium
CGGTGTTCTTCCGCCAGACCCGTGTGGGCATCGGCGGCCGCCCGTTCGACATCCTGAAGTTCCGGACCATGACCGTGGCCGCCGAGGACCGTCAGGGCTGGACCGACGAGGCCCGCGTCACGTCGGTCGGCAAGTTCCTGCGGCCCACCCACCTCGACGAGCTGCCGCAGCTCATCAACGTGCTCCGCGGCGAGATGTCGCTCGTGGGCCCCCGGCCCGAGCGCCCCAACTTCGTGGAGCAGTTCGGCCAGGAGATCGACAGCTACCACGAGCGTCACCGTGTCCAGCCCGGCATGACCGGCTGGGCGCAGGTCAACGGCCTGTGGGGCGACACCAGCATCGAGACCCGGGTCCGCCTGGACAACCGCTACATCGAGAACTGGTCGCTCTGGCGTGACCTGGTGATCGGGATCCGCACGTTCCCGACCCTCCTCGGCAAGCACCGGTGAGGCCCTTCCCGGCCGAGCAGCCGGGCCGGCACCTCCGCCTCGTCGGTGGTGCCGACGAGCCCACGTCCGGGGGACTCGTCACCGTCGTGGTCCCGTGCCGCAACGAGGTCCGGACGATCGACGGCGTCCTGGACTCGGTCCTCGGCCAGACCTACACCGACCTGCAGGTCCTGGTGGTCGACGGCATGTCCGACGACGGCACGGCCGACAAGGTCCGGGCCCGCGCCCTGGCCGACGACCGTGTCGAGCTGGTCCTCAACCCCGACAAGGTGATCCCCCTCGCGCTGAACCTGGCGGTGGACCGGGCCCGGGGCCGCCACCTGGTCCGCGTCGACGCCCACTGCCGCATCCCGTCCGACTACGTCGAGCGGGTCGTCGCCCGGCTCGACGAGGGGACCTGGGGCGGCGTCGGCGGCCGCAAGAACGGACGCGGGCACACCTCGCAGGGCCGGGCCATCGCCGCCGCCATGGGCTCGAAGTTCGGCCAGGGCAACTCCGTCTACCACTACGGCACCGAGGCACGGCCGACCGACCACATCCCCTTCGGCGCCTACCCGCTCGAGGTCGTGCGGGAGATGGGCGGCTGGTCCGAGACGCAGTGGGTCAACGAGGACTACGAGTTCGACTACCGGGTCCGCCAGTCGGGCCGCGAGCTGCTGTTCGACCCGTCCGTCGAGATCGACTGGGACTGCCGGCAGCGCGTCGTCGACCTGTTCCGGCAGTACCTGCGGTACGGGTCCGGCAAGGTCCAGACGCTGCGGGCCCACCCCGAGTCGGCCAGCCCGCGGCACCTGGCGGCCCCGGGCATGGTCGGGGCGCTCGGCGTCGCGCTCGTGCTGGCGCTCGTCCCCCGGACCCGCCGGCTGGGACTGGCGCTCGCCGCGCCCTACCTGGGCGTGGTCGTCGCCGGCACCGCCACCACGGTCGGGAAGGTCGAGGGGACGGACAAGCTGTGGGTCGCCCCGGCGTTCGTGGCCATGCACGTCGGCTGGGGGCTCGGGTTCTGGCGGGAGCTGCTGCGCAGCCTGCGCGGCACCGGCGGGGCCCGCACCGGTCTTGCAGCCAGCCCCGGCTCCTGACCGGTACCGTGACCGCACTCGGTCTCGGGTAGTTCAACTGGCAGAACGCCTGACTTTGAATCAGGAGAGTGCAGGTTCAAATCCTGCCCCGAGAGCATGACCAACGACACCCCCACACCACTTCCCCTCGACGCCGTCGTCCTGGCCGCCGGCGAGGGCTCGCGCATGCGGTCGTCGCGGCCCAAGCCGATCCACCGGCTGTGCGGCCGGCCGATGCTCCAGTACGTCGTCGACTCGCTGTCGCACGCCTCGGCGCAGCACGTCGTGATCGTGATCGGCCACCGCGGCGACTGGGTGGCCAAGACCATGCGCGAGCTGGTCGACGACGTCGAGCTGTCGTTCGTCGAGCAGGTCGAGCAGAAGGGGACCGGCGACGCCACCTCGGTGGGCCTGGTGGGGCTGCCGGAGGACGCCGACGACTCCGACGTCCTGGTCCTGCCGGGCGACACCCCCCTGCTGCGGCCCGAGACGATCTCGACGCTCGTGGACCACCACCGGGCCACCGGCGCCGCGGCCACGCTGCTCTCGGCCCGCATGGACGACCCCACCGGCTACGGCCGTGTGCTCCGCGGCCCGGACGGCCGGGTCGCCCGCATCGTGGAGCACAAGGACGCCTCCGACGAGGAGCGTGCGGTCGACGAGGTCAACACGTCGATCTACTGCTTCCGGCGCTCCCTGCTGGCCCCGGCGCTGCGCCGTGTCACGCCGGACAACGCACAGGGCGAGTACTACCTGACCGACGTCGTCGAGGTCTTCAACGAGACCGGCCACCGCGTGGAGGCGGTCGTGGCCCCCGACGCCGACGAGACGCACGGCGTCAACGACCGGCTCCAGCTCGCCGCGGCCGAGGCCGTCCTGCGGCGCCGGACCAACGAGGAGCTCCAGCGCAACGGCGTCACGATGGTCGACCCCGGCGCGGTCTACGTGGACACCACGGTCACCGTCGGCCGCGACGTCACCCTGTTCCCCGGCACGATCCTGCAGGGCTCGACCGTGGTGGGCGACGAGTGCGAGATCGGTCCCGACACGCGGCTCGTGGACTGCACCGTCGGGGCGGGGACGCACCTCGAGCGCACCACCGGCCGCGGCGCGACGGTGGGGGAGCGGTGCGTCGTCGGCCCCTACGCGTTCCTCGAGGAGGGCGCCCAGGTCCCGTCCGGCACCACCACGGGGCCGTTCTACACTGCGGGCTCCGACAACGCTGGGGAGTAGACGTCGTGGAACAGGTCACCAAGAAGCGGCTCTCGATCGTCGCCGGCCGCGGGAACCGTGAGCTGGCCGAGGAGGTGGCCGCCAAGCTCGGGGAGTCCCTCGAGCCGGTGAACGTCGCCGAGTTCGCCAACGGCGAGCTCCACTGCCGCTACGGCGAGTCGGTCCGCGGCTCCGACCTGTTCATCTTCGGCAGCCACTACTCCACCGACGGCATCTCCGTGAACGACGCGATCATGGAGCACCTGATCATGGTCGACGCCGCCAAGCGGGCGTCCGCCAAGCGCATCACCGTGGTGGCCCCGTCCTACGGGTACGCCCGGCAGGACCGCAAGGCCGAGGGGCGCGAGCCCATCACCGCCAAGCTGCTCGCCAACATGTTCGAGACCGCCGGTGCCAAGCGCATCATCTCGATCGACCTGCACTCCGGGCAGATCCAGGGCTTCTTCGACGGCCCGGTCGACCACCTCACGGCCATGCCGGTGCTGGTCGACTGGATGGCCAACAACCTGCCCGAGGACCTGGTCGTCGTCTCCCCCGACGCCGGGCGCGTGAAGGTGGCCGAGCGGTACGCCAAGGAGCTCCACGCCGACCTGGCCATCGTCCACAAGCGGCGGGTCCGGGGCGCCAAGAACGCCGTCGAGGCCAAGGACGTCGTCGGCGAGGTGGACGGCCGGCCCTGCGTCCTGATCGACGACATGATCGACACCGCCGGCACCATTGTCGCCGCGGCGGAGCAGCTCACCGAGCGCGGCGCCACGTCCGTCTACTGCGCCGCCACCCACGGCGTGTTCTCCGGCCCTGCCGTGGACCGGCTCAAGAACTCGGTGCTCGAGAAGATCGTGATCACCAACACGCTCCCGCTCCCGCCGGAGAAGCAGCTCGACAAGATCGAGGTGCTCTCGGTGGCCGGGATCCTCGCCGAGGCCATCGGCGCCGTGTTCGAGGACACCTCGGTGTCCGAGATCTTCCACGGCATGCACCTGTCCTGAGCCGTCCGGGGCCGGGGCACCCGTCGGGCCCTCCGTTGGCGCCGCCCGGAGGCAGCCCCCTATCCTTGCCCCTCGGTCCGGCGCGCCCGCGTGCGCACGGCCCAGTACGCCACGGCCGTGCGGCCGCATCCACCAGGAGTTCCCATGTCCGAGGTCACTCTCATCGCCGAAGCAGGCCGCGAGACCGGTTCCGGCCCGTCGCGCCGCCTGCGTGACGAGGACCGCGTCCCGGCCGTCGTGTACGGCGGCGGGCAGCCCGCCACCACCATCACCGTGGACCGCGCCGACCTGCGTCGCGCCATGACCACCGAGGCCGGCCGCAACGCCATCGTGAACCTGCAGGTCACCGGCGGCGAGACCTGCACCGCCCTGGTCCGCGAGATCCAGCGCCACCCGGTCCGTCGCACCGTGCTGCACGTCGACTTCCTGAAGGTCGACATGTCCAAGCCCGTCGACATCGAGGTCCCGATCGTGCTGACCGGCGAGGCCAAGCAGGTGACCACCAACGGCGGCATCACCGAGCAGCGCATCAGCACGGTCCGGCTGCGGGTGAGCCCCTCGGCCATCCCCGTCGCCGTCGAGGTCGACATCACCGACATGACCCTGGACCGCTCCATCCTGGTCCAGGACCTGGTGCTGCCCGAGGGTGCCACGGCGCTCTCCAAGCCCCGCCAGGCCGTGGTCACCGCCGAGCTGACCCGTGCGGCCCTGACGGCCGCCCGTGGCGGTGGCGCCGACGGCGAGGACGAGGCTGCCGAGGAGGGCTGACGCCCCCTGACGGCGTCGTCGGATGTCGTCCGACACCTTCCTGGTCCTCGGACTGGGCAACCCCGGGGACCGCTACGCGGGCACCCGCCACAACGTCGGGACCGACGCGGTCGAGCTGCTCGCCGACCGGTTCGGTGCCCGTCTCCGCCCCGACACCAAGACGTCGGCGCGCACGGACGAGGTCCGCATCGGCGGCCACCGGGTGGCGCTCGCCGTGCCCACCACCTGGATGAACGAGTCGGGCCAGGCGGCCGCGGCGCTGGTCCGCCGGTACCACCTCGACGACTGGTCCCGGCTGGTCGTGGTCCACGACGAGCTGGACCTCCCGCCCGGCCGGGTGAAGCTCAAGGCCGGCGGCGGCCTGGCCGGGCACAACGGTCTCCGGTCCCTGACCCAGCACCTCAAGACCCAGGACTACCTGCGGGTGCGCATCGGGGTCGGCCGGCCCCCGGGCGGGCCCGACAAGGGGGCCGACTGGGTGCTGTCGAAGGTGCCGCGGGCGGCACGCACCGAGCGCGACATTGGCGTCGTCACCGCCGCCGACGCCGTCGAGAAGATCGTCACCGACGGCATCGACGCGGCGATGCTCCAGTTCCACACGGACTGACCCCCGCTCCACGACCCGGCGCCTCGGCGCGGTCCGTCCTCCGTGCCCGTCCCCGGTCCGGGGAGGGGCCGGCTCAGGCGACGGCGATGCCGACCACGGCGACCACCGCCAGCCCCAGGCCGACCACCTGGTGGCCCGCCAGCCGCTCCTTGAGCACCGTGCGGGCGAGCACGAGCGTCGAGGCCGGGTACATCGCCCCGATGACCCCCACCAGGGTGAGCAGCCCCTCGCGGGAGGCCAGGAGGAACAGCGCGTTGGCGGTGACGTCGAGCAGCCCGGCCACCAGGGCGAGCTGGAGCCCGGTCCGCTCGCCCCGGCCGGGCCGGACCCGCAGCATCATCAGGCCGACCACGACCGCGGCCGAGAGCCGGGCGGCGACGATGGGCCACATGCCGCTGTCCTCGCCGACCCTCGAGATGCTCACGAAGTAGAGGCCGAACCCCAGGCCCGAGACCACTGCGGCCCCCAGCACCAGGCGCTGGACCCGGGGCTCCAGGGCGGGTGCAGCCTCCTCCGGACCGACCGGGTCGCCCGGCTCCCGGCTCACCAGCACGATCGCCACGACCGCCAGCAGGGCGCCCCCGAGGGCCAGTGCCGCCGGCCGCTCGCCCAGGAGCAGCCCGGTCACGAGCGGCACCAGCGCCGACAGCACGGCGGTGACCGGGGCCACGACGCTCATCTGGCCGCGGCTCATGGCCCAGTAGAAGAGGACGAGCGCCACCCCGCCGGCGAGCCCGGCCGCCCCGCCCCACGCCCAGTCCCGGCCCACCGGGCTCCCGCCCACCAGCACGGCCACCACGAGCAGCCCGGCCAGGCCGGAGAGCTCGGCGACCATCGACGTGAGCGTGGCGGCGATGCGCTTGGCCGACATGCCGCCCAGGAAGTCCGAGACGCCGAACACGCCGGCGGAGAGGGCGGCGAGCAGGACGGCCATGGCCGCCGAGCGTAGGTCGCCGAGGGCGGTGGCGGACCCGTTCGGTAGCCTGCGCCCCTCATGGACGGGACCCCCACGCACGCGCCGCTCGCCGGGCTGCTGCCGCGCCTGGCCGCCGACCCTGCGCTGGCCGCGGTCGTCGGGTCGCGCGATGCCCGGCTGGCCGTCGCCGCAGCGGCCCGTCCGGCCGTACTGGCCGGTCTGGCGCACGCGTCCGACCGTGCGCCGCTGGTGGTCGCCGTCCCGACCGCCGAGGAGGCCGAGCGCACCGTCGCCGACCTCCAGCAGTTCCTGCCCGCCGACGCGGTCGCCCACTTCCCCTCGTGGGAGACGCTGCCGTTCGAGCGGGTCAGCCCGTCCACCGAGACGATGGGCCTGCGGCTCTCCACCATGTGGCGCCTGCGCACCGGCGACCCGTCGCTGCGCGTGGTCGTGGCCACCGCCCGCGCCCTGGTGCAGCGCCTCGGCCCCCACGTCGAGGACACCGAGCCGGTCGTGGTGCGGCCGGGCGACCAGGTCGACTCCCACGACCTGGTGCGGCGGCTCGTGGAGGCCGGCTACCGCCGGGAGTACCAGGTCGAGCACCGTGGCGAGGTCGCCGTGCGCGGGTCGATCGTGGACGTCTTCCCGTCGACCGCCGACGTCCCGGTGCGGATCGACCTCTGGGGCGACGAGGTCGACCGGCTGTGCGAGTTCTCCGTGGCCGACCAGCGCGCCGGGACCGACGTCCACGAGCTCGTCGTGCTGCCGGCCCGTGAGCTGCTGCCGACCGACGAGGTCCGCGCCCGGGCCGAGGAGCTGCTCGGGGCCGAGCCGTGGGGCCGCGAGCAGTGGCAGCGGCTCGCCGACGGTGAGACCTTCGAGGGCATGGAGTCCTGGCTGGCCTGGCTCTCCCCGGACGAGCACGTCCTGTTCGACCTGGTCGGGGACGACGGGCTGATCCTCCTGGTCGAGCCCCGACGACTGCGCGACCGGGCCGCCGACATCGTGGCCGAGGAGGTCGACCTGGCCACCACCCTGGCCCGCACCTGGGAGGCCGACCAGGACGCCGCGCCCCGGCTCCACGTGGACTTCGACCGGCTGCTCACCCACACCGGTGCCCCGGTCTGGTCGGTGCTCGGCGTGGCCGACGCGCCCACCACGCCCACCGTCGACGTCGAGGCCTGGGCCCCGCCCGGCGGCGACGGCGCCCCGCTCGTGGCGCAGCTGCGGGCCGTGCTGTCGGCCGGCGGCACGGTGGTGGCCGGCACCGAGACGCAGGCGTCGGCGGAGCGGCTCGGCGCCCTGCTCTCGGGGCAGGGCCTGCAGCCGTCCGTGGTGCTCGAGGGCGGCGGCCGCACCGACCTGTCCGAGGGCCTGACCGTGCGGGTGGCCCCGCTGTCGGCCGGGTGCGTGCTGCCCGGCGCCGGGGTCGGGCTGCTCTCCGAGGGGGACCTCACCGGCCGGCGCCGTGCCGGCCGCCCGGCACGGCGCGCCCGGCGGGACGCCCAGACGTTCTTCGAGGACCTGAAGGTGGGCGACCACGTCGTGCACCAGGTCCACGGGATCGCCCGCTTCGGCGGCATGGTCACCCAGACCATGGGCGGGGTCGAGCGTGACTACCTGCTGCTCGAGTACCGCGGCGGCGACCGCCTGTACGTGCCGTCGGACCAGATCGACTCGGTGCGCCTCTACTCGGGCGGCGAGAGCCCCCGCCTGTCCAAGTTCGGCGGCGCCGACTTCGCCCGCACCAAGGCGGCCGTCCGCTCCGAGGTGGCCAAGGTCGCGCAGGAGCTCGTGGTCCTCTACCAGCGGCGTCTGCACACGCCCGGCCACGCCTTCCCTCCGGACACGCCGTGGCAGGCCGAGTTCGAGGCCGCCTTCCCGTTCCGGGAGACGCCCGACCAGCTCTCGGCGGTCGAGGCCGTGAAGTTCGACATGGAGCAGCCGGTGCCGATGGACCGGCTGGTGTGCGGCGACGTCGGGTTCGGCAAGACCGAGGTGGCCATGCGTGCCGCCATGAAGGCCGTGCAGGACGGCCGGCAGGTCGCCGTGCTCGTCCCCACCACCCTCCTGGCCCAGCAGCACCTGCAGACCTTCACCGAGCGGTTCGCCGGGTTCCCGGTCAAGGTCGCCATGCTGTCGCGGTTCCTGACGGCGGCCGAGGCCCGCGCCGTGGCCGACGGCCTGGCGTCGGGCGAGGTGGACATCGTCGTCGGCACGCACCGGCTGCTGTCCGGCGACGTGACGTTCAAGGACCTGGGCCTGCTGGTGGTGGACGAGGAGCAGCGCTTCGGCGTGGGCCACAAGGAGGCCATGAAGCAGCTGAAGTCCGAGGTCGACGTGCTCACGCTCACGGCCACGCCCATCCCCCGGACGCTCGAGATGAGCCTCAACGGGATCCGCGACACCTCCTTGCTCCTGACCCCGCCCGCGGCCCGCCAGCCGATCCTCACCTACGTCGGCGAGTACGACGACCGGGCGGTCGCCGAGGCCATCCGGCGCGAGCTGCTCCGCGAGGGCCAGGTCTTCTACGTCCACAACCGGGTCAAGGACATCGAGGAGCACGCGGCGCGGCTCAACGAGCTGGTCCCCGAGGCGCGCATCGCGGTGGCCCACGGCCAGATGGACGAGGCGCAGCTCGAGCGGGTGGTCGTGGACTTCTGGGAGGGCCGCCACGACGTCCTGGTCTGCACGACCATCATCGAGTCGGGCATCGACATGCCCATGGTGAACACGCTGGTCGTGGAGCGCGCCGACCTGCTCGGGCTCGGCCAGATGCACCAGCTCCGGGGCCGCGTCGGGCGCGCCGGCCAGCGCGCCTACGCCTACCTGTTCCACCCCCGCGACCAGGTGCTGAGCGAGGAGGCCTACGAGCGGCTGCGGACGATCGGCGAGACCACCGAGCTCGGCTCCGGGTACCGCATCGCCATGAAGGACCTGGAGATCCGCGGCGCCGGCAACCTGCTCGGCACCGGCCAGTCGGGCCACGTGGCGTCGGTGGGCTACGACCTCTACTGCCAGATGGTCCACGAGGCCATCGACGAGCTCAACGGCGTGGTGCCCGAGGAGGCGACCGAGATCACCCTCGAGCTGCCCCTCGACGCCCACCTGCCCCACGACTACGTGGAGCGGGTCGACGTGCGGCTCGAGGCCTACCGGCGGCTGGCGTCGGTCCAGTCGCAGGAGGACGTGGCCGACGTCGAGGCCGAGTGGCTGGACCGGTTCGGCCCGCTGCCGCCGCCGGCCGCCGCGCTCCTCGAGGTGGCACGGCTGCGGGCCGAGTGCGTCCGCACCGGTGTCACGGCCATCAGCGTCACCCGCCGGCCGGGGCTCTCCGGCGGGGGCATGGTGGCCAACATCGGGCCCCTGCAGCTGGCCGCCTCCAAGCAGACCCGGCTCGAGCGGCTGTGGCCCGCCGCGGTCTACCGGCACGACGAGCGGCAGCTCCAGCTGCCGGTCGACGCCGGGGACGGGGTGGCGGCGGCGCTCGTCGACGCGCTGGGGCAGCTCGTGCCCCCGCCCGCCGCGACCTAGCATCGCCCCATGCGACGGCTTCTGACCCTCCCTGCTGCCGCGGCGCTGTGCGTCGCCGCCCTCGTGACCACGGGGTGCGGGACCCTGGCCGCGGACAACGCGGCGACCGTGCAGGGCGAGCCGGTCACGACCGAGTCGGTCAACGAGCTGGCCAAGGACGGCACCTTCGTCCGGGCCGTGCTGGGCGGGACCACCCAGACCCAGGAGTCCGTGCTCGACGGCGGCGTGGCCCGCCAGGCCCTGCTCTTCCAGATGCAGCGGACGGCCCTGCTGAACGAGCTCGACCGGTTCGGCATCGAGATCTCCGAGGCCGACCGGACCGCGGCGGGGGAGGAGCTGGGCCAGGTCCTGCGCAACTCCAACGCCCCGGGCCCCGAGACGCTGTCGGCCTCCACCCGCGAGACGCTCACCGACTTCCTGGCCGCCGGCGGCGCGCTCGACCGGCGTCTCTCCAAGATCACCACGAGCCGCAAGGACCTGGACCTGCTCTACCGGTCCACCCCCGCCCTGTGGGACCGCGTGTGCATCTCGGCGGTGCAGGTGCAGCCCGGCGCACAGGCTCTGGCGGAGCGGCTGGCCGAGCAGGGCGTGCGGCTCGAGCAGTGGGAGTCGAGGGGCAAGGGCCTGACGCTCGTGGCCGACGCCAAGAAGAGCTGCCTGCCGGTCGGACGGCTGCCCGGCCCGCTCGGCGAGGCGCTCGCGACCGCCGAGGTGGGCACCACGGCCGGACCCGTCGTGGTCGTCGACCCGCAGGCCACCGCCGTCTACTGGTTCCGCCTGGACAGCCGCACCACCGTCAGCCGCCGCGCCGCCACCTCGGAGCTCCGGTCCCTGGCCGGCAACCTGGCCCGGCAGGGTGCGTCGGTCTGGCTCGGGCTGGTGCTCCTCACCGACACCTGGGTGAACCCGCAGTACGGCAGCGGCGTCGAGGTGGGCTCGCAGGGTCGCCTGGTCGTGGGCCGTCCCGAGGCGCCGCCGAGCGAGATCAACGTGCCGCAGGTCATGGACGGTGCGCCCGCCGGCGCGACCGGCGGCGCCCCGTCGAACGGGTGACGCCGGCCAGCCGGCCGACCGTCCACGTCGTCGGGCTGGGCCCGGCCGGGCCCGACCTGGTCACCGCCGGCACGCTCGAGCTCGTCGCCCGGGTCCCGGTCCGCTTCCTGCGCACGGTCCGCCACCCTGCCGCGTCGGTGCTCGCCGGGGCACCCAGCTTCGACCACCACTACGAGTCGGCCGAACGCATCGAGGACGTCTACGCCGCGGTCGTCGAGGACCTGGTGGCCGCCGCGACGGCCCACGGCGAGGTGCTCTACGCCGTCCCGGGCTCGCCCGTGGTCGCCGAGCACACCGTCGAGCTGCTCCTGGCCGACGACCGGGTGCACGCGCAGGTCCACGCCGCCCTGTCGTTCGCCGACCTGACCTGGGTGCGGCTCGGTGTCGACCCCGTGGCCCGGGGCGTCCGGGTCGTGGACGCGCACCGCTTCGAGGTCGAGGCCGCCGGCGAGCGCGGCCCGCTCCTGGTGTGCCAGTGCGACAGCCAGTTCGTGTTGTCGGACGTGAAGCTGGCCGTCGAGGACCCGCCCGCCGCGCCGGTGGTCGTGCTCCAGCGTCTGGGCCTCCCCGACGAGGCCGTCTTCGAGGTGGCCTGGGAGGACCTGGACCGCGAGGTCCGCGCCGACCACCTGACGTCGTTGTGGGTGCCCGAGCTGGGGGTCCCCGTCGCCGGCGAGGTGGCCCGGCTGGCGGCACTGGTGCGCCGGCTCCGGACCGACGACCCGTGGAAGGCCGGCCAGACGCACCGCTCCCTGCAGCCCTACCTGGTCGAGGAGTCCTACGAGGTCCTCGAGGCGCTCGACCGCATGGACCCGGTCGACGGCACCGGCGCCGACGAGCTGGCCGAGGAGCTCGGCGACCTGCTCTACCAGGTCGTGCTCCACGCCGCGCTGGGTGCCGAGGCCGGCTGGTTCGACCTGGCCCAGGTCGCCGCCGGCATCCACGACAAGCTGGTGGCCCGCCACCCGCACCTGTTCGACCCGGCCCAGGCCGACGGTCCGGCCCCGTCGGTCGACGACCTGGTCGCCGGGTGGGAGGCGGCCAAGCAGGCCGAGAAGGGCCGCGGGTCGCGCTTCGACGGGATCCCGCCGGGCCTGCCCGCGCTCACCTACGCCGCCAAGGTCGCCCGCAAGGCGGGCCCCGCGCCGGAGGCCCACCCCGGGACGGACGGAGGCCCCGGGGCGGCCGGACGGGTGGACGAGGACCGGGTGGCCGACGCGCTGCTCGGCCTGGTCGACGCGGCCGTGGCGGCCGGGGTGGACCCGGAGGGCGCGCTGCGCCGTGCGGTGGACCGCCGGGTCGTCGCCCTGCGGGCGGGCGAGCAGCCCGCGGGCGGGACGGGTGCCACACCGGGCGGAGGGCCGGGTCCGGGCGAAAGGGGCGGGGGGACGCGCCCCGGCCCGTAATGTGTCCGACCATGCCCGAACCGCTGCAGATCGCACCCGCCTCAG
This sequence comes from uncultured Actinomycetes bacterium, assembly GCA_903930035.1. GTDB lineage: Bacteria > Actinomycetota > Acidimicrobiia > Acidimicrobiales > Microtrichaceae > CAJANQ01. The sequence goes on from CAIYXG010000156.1 coordinate 12,059, forward strand.
GACGCCTCGGCATCCTCACGCCCGGCATGGGGGCCGTCGCCTCCACGGCCTACGCCGGCGTCCTGGCTGCCCGCCAGGGCCTCGCCGAGCCCATCGGCTCGCTGTCCCAGATGGCGCACATGCGGCTCGGCCGGCGCGAGGAGGGGCGCAACCCGCTGATCCGTGACGCCGTCCCGCTGGCCGCGCTCGACGACATCGTGTTCGGCGGCTGGGACCCGATCTCGCCCAACGCCCTGGAGGCCGCCCGCACCTCGGGGGTGCTCGACGAGCGCGACCTGGGCCCGCTGTCGGCCGAGCTCGAGGGCATCGTCGCCATGCCGGCGGTGTTCGACCAGCGCTGGGTGTCCAAGCTCGACGGCGTCCGCGTGAAGACCGGCGAGTCCAAGTGGGACCTGGCCCAGCAGGTGGTCGCCGACATCGAGAACTTCCGGGTCGAGCAGCAGTGCGAGCGGCTCGTCATGGTGTGGTGCGGGTCGACCGAGGCCTACCAGGAGCCCACGGCGGTCCACGACACGGTCGAGTCGTTCGAGGCCGGCCTGAAGGCTGACGACCCCAACATCTCGCCGAGCCAGATCTACGCCTACGCGTCGCTGGTCTCGGGCGTGCCCTACGCCAACGGCGCCCCCAACCTGAGCACCGACCTGCCGTGCATGGACGAGCTGGCGGCCCGCAACGGGGTGCCCGTCACCGGCAAGGACTTCAAGACGGGCCAGACCCTGATGAAGACGATCCTGGCCCCGGGCTTCAAGGCCCGCATGCTCGGCGTCCGGGGCTGGTACTCGACCAACATCCTGGGCAACCGCGACGGCGAGGTCCTCGACGACCCGGAGAACTTCAAGACGAAGGAGGTCTCCAAGCTCGGCGTCCTCGACACCATCTTCCAGCCCGAGGTCTACGAGGAGCTCTACGGCAACATCGACCACGTCGTGCGGATCAACTACTACCCGCCCCGCGGTGACAACAAGGAGGGCTGGGACAACATCGACATCGTCGGTTGGCTCGGCTACCCGATGCAGATCAAGGTCAACTTCCTGTGCCGCGACTCGATCCTCGCGGCGCCGATCGTGCTGGACCTGGCGCTGTTCATCGACTTCGCCGCCCGCGCCGGCATGAGCGGGATCCA
>CAIYXG010000157.1 GCA_903930035.1 uncultured Actinomycetes bacterium
CAGCACCTGCTCGGCCACCCAGTCCTGGTGGGCGCGGACGGCGTCGAGCACCTGCGGGTCGGCGTCGACCGTCGCCGTGATCCAGTCGGTGACGACCAGGTCGGCGTCCTTGCGGGCCTGCTGGAGGAGCCGCACCACGTCGCGGGCCATGCCCTCGGCGGCCAGCTCGGGGGTGACCTCGACGTCGAGCTCGACCACGCCGTCGTGCTGCCGGAGCGGCGCTGCGGCAGCACCGTCCCGGGGCTGCAGCGCGAGCTCGTACTCGTCGGGCCGGATCTCGTTGCCCGCCAGCGTCACCGTGCCGTCGTCGGCGCGGGTCCACTCGCCCGCACGGGCTGCGGCCAGGACCTGCTGGACGTCCTTGCCCAGGCGCGGTCCGAGGACCTTGGGGTCGGGGCGCAGCACGAGCTCGCCGACCGCGGCGACGTCGTCGGTCAGCGTGACCGCCTTGACGTTCACCTCGTCCGTGACCAGGTGCAGGAGCGGCTCCAGGCGGTCCAGGTCCGTCCCGGCGACCGTGAGCCGGGCCAGCGGCAGGCGGGCCCGCAGGCGGTGGTCCTCGCGCAGGCCGAGCGCCACCGAGCAGACTTCCCGGACCAGCTCCATCTGCTCCACGAGCGCCGGGTCGGCGGGCAGCTCGTCGGCGTCGGGCCAGTCGGCCAGGTGCACCGAGGTGTCGCCGTCGCCGCCGCCGTGGAGGCCCAGGTAGATCTCCTCGGCGACGAAGGGCAGGAGCGGCGCGACGACCTTGGTCAGCACCGTGAGCACGGTGAAGAGCGTGTCGAAGGCGTCCTTGCGGTCCTGTGCGGAGCCGTCGGAGCCGGTGCCCCAGAACCGTTCCCGCGACCGGCGGACGTACCAGTTGTTCAGGGCGTCGAGGAAGGACTGGACCTGGGCGCAGGACCCGGCGATGTCGTAGGCGTCCATGCGTCGGGTGACGTCGGCGACGAGCTCGTGGGTGGTGGCCAGGATGTAGCGGTCCAGCAGCCCCGTGGCGTCGGTGCGGTACTCCGCCGTCACGCCGTCGGCGTTGGCGTACATCGTGAAGAACGCGTAGGCGTTCCAGATCGGGTTGATGACGAGGCGCACCACGTCGGTGACGTCCGACGCGTCGGCGGCCACGCGCAGGTCGCCGCCGCGCAGGATCGGCGACGCCATGAGGTACCAGCGCAGGGCGTCGGAGCCGTGGGACTCGAACACCTCCTCCGGGTCCGGGTAGTTGCGCAGCTTCTTGGAGAGCTTGCGGCCCTCGGCGTCGAGCACGACGCCGTGGCAGATGACGTTCCGGAACGCCGGCCGGTCGAACAGCGCGCCCGACAGGACGTGCATCGTGTAGAACCAGCCGCGCGTCTGGGCGATGTACTCGACGATGAAGTCGGCGGGGGAGTGGGAGTCGAACCACTCCTTGTGCTCGAACGGGTAGTGCACCTGGGCGAACGGCATGGACCCCGACTCGAACCAGCAGTCGAAGACCTCGGGCACCCGCCGCATCATGGACCGGCCGGTCGGGTCGTCCGGGTTGGGACGCACCAGGTCGTCGACGTGGGGGCGGTGCAGGTTCTCGGGCCGCACGCCGAAGTCGCGCTCGATGTCGTCGAGCGAGCCGTAGACGTCGGTGCGGGGGTAGGCCGGGTCGTCGCTGCGCCACACGGGGATGGGGGCGCCCCAGAACCGGTTGCGGGAGATCGACCAGTCGCGGGCCCCCTCGAGCCACTTACCGAACTGCCCGTCGCGCACGTGCGAGGGGATCCAGTTGATCTCCTGGTTGAGCTCCACGAGCCGGTCGCGGATCTTGGTGACCTCGACGTACCAGGAGGACACGGCCTTGTAGATGATGGGGGTGTCGGTCCGCCAGCAGTGCGGGTAGTTGTGGTCGTAGGTGTCGTGACGGACGACGGCACCCTGCTCCTTGAGGTGCGCCGCGATCCTCGGGTTGGCGTCGAAGACGTTCTCGCCGGCCCAGTCGGCGACCTCGCGGGTGAACCGGCCCTGGTCGTCCACGGGGCACACGAGCACGATGCCGGCGGCCTCGCCGACCCGCTGGTCGTCCTCGCCGAAGCCCGGCGCGATGTGCACGACCCCGGTGCCGTCCTCGTCGGTCACGTAGTCGTCGGTCAGCACCACGAACGAGTGCGGGTGGCCCACGAAGTACGGCATGAGCGGCCGGTAGGCCAGGCCCTTGAGGGCCGAGCCGGGGAGCGTGGCGACCACCTCGTGGTCCTCGCCCAGCTCCCGCTCGTAGCGGGCGACCGCGCTGGCGCCGAGCACGACCCTGGTGCCGGCCCGGGGGCCGGAGCGCACGTCGACGACGGCGTAGTCGATGCCGCCGCCGACCGCGAGCGCCAGGTTGGACGGCAGGGTCCATGGCGTCGTGGTCCACGCCCACAGCTGGGCGGGACCGTCGCCGAGCGCCTCGCCCGCCGCGCCGCTGCGGGCCGGGTCGAGCTCGAAGGCCACCGTCAGCGCCGGGTCCTGCCGGGGCCGGGTGGCGTCGTCGAGGCGGATCTCGAAGTTGGACAGCGGCGTCTCCGCGCCCCACGAGTAGGGCATCACCCGGTAGGCCTCGTAGACGAGCCCCTGCTCCCACAGCTGCGAGAAGGCCCAGATGACCGACTCCATGTAGCCGGGGTCCATCGTCTTGTAGTCGTTCTCGAAGTCCACCCAGCGGGCCTGGCGGGTGACGTAGCGCTCCCACTCGCCGGTGTAGCGGAGCACCGAGGTGCGGCACTGCTCGTTGAACCGGTCGATGCCGTAGTCGGTGATGGCGACGCGGCCCGAGACGCCGAGCTCCTTCTCGGTCTCCATCTCCGCCGGAAGGCCGTGGCAGTCCCA
>CAIYXG010000158.1 GCA_903930035.1 uncultured Actinomycetes bacterium
CCGGACTTCCAGGAGCAGCTGGTGGCCGAGGCCAAGGAGCACGGCCTCCTCTAGCCCGACTGCCGGCCGACCTCAGAGCCCCGCCGGGACAGTGGCGAGCCCTACCGCACGCGCTGCGGCATGGAGCCGCTGGTCGAAGGCGAACAGCACGACGTGGTCCCGCCCGACGGCCAGTGCGCTGGCCAGGTGGACGGCGTCCGCCCCCGCAAGGCCATGGGCCGCCGCCAGTCGGCCAGCGTCGACCGCAAGGTCCTCCGTGAGCCCGACGACCCTGACGGCCGGCCACGCGCCCTCCCAGTCGTCGACGAGCCGCTGGTAGGTGCCCCGTCGGAGGCGCCGGGCCCGGAGTGCAGCGGCAAGTGCCGCGTGGACCTCGACGAAGGCGAGGGGGCTGGCGAGCACCGAGTCGCAGTCGTCCCACACGCCGTGTGCCAGGTCGCTGTGCTGCTCGTCCAGCAGCAGCTTCACCAGCGCGCTCGAGTCGAAATAGACGATCACCGGTCGTCGGACCGCTGCTCCGTCACGACGTCGGAGAGCAGACGTCCGGAGGTGTTCGTCGGTCGGGGCCGGGAGAACGGACGTTTCGGGGTGCGTGGCCGGCTCAGGACTCCCTCCGCAGTCAGGCGCTCGAGCACCGAGGTCGAGTCGAGGGGGACCAGCCGGGCCACGGGGACGCCGCGCTCGGTGACGACGACCTCGTCGCCGGCGCGGACCTTGGCCAGCCAGTGGCTGAGGTGGGACCGGAGCTCGCTGACGGGGACGTCCATCGGCAGAGCGTACAAAACCTCATCCCCTGACTTGTACGGGTATCCGGGCAGGTGGTCCTGCGAGATCGTGAGCGTGCGTGGTCGGGGGGACGCCCCGCCACGGGGACCGCTCCCCGGCTGCCAGCCTGTCAGGGGGTCGGCGTGCCGGGCACCGGGGCGCCGGCCGTCCGGGCGCACCAGTCCCACAGACGCTGGCGCAGCTCGGGGGTGTCGCTGCGGCGCGTGGTCGGCAGGCGGTGGGTGCTGCGCGCCCGGCGGTCGTGCCAGAACCTGCCGGTCGAGCCCAGCGGCTCGTCGTCGGCGGCGAGCCACACCAGCGTGTCCGCGCCCTGGTCCGGGCTCCGGAGCAGCGGCCCGACCACCTTGCGGAACGTGGGGAGCGACTCCCGCACCCCCGGCGTGTCGGCCCACCCCGGGTGGAGCGAGTGGAAGACGACCTCGGCCGGGTCGACCCGCTCGGCCCACATCTCGTTGAGCACGACCTGGGCGCGCTTGGCCCGGGCGTACTGCTCGGTGCCGTTGTAGTCGGCCCGCATCTCCAGGCGCTCCACGGTCAGCGCAGCGCCGTACATCCCGCCCGACGACATGGTGAGCACGCGGCCCGGTCGGGCCGACCGCAGGCGGGGGAGGAGCAGGCTGGTCATGAGGAAGGGCCCGAGCACCTGCGCGGCCACGGTCGCCTCGGTGCCGTCCGGCGCGGTGCGGCGGTCGGCGGTGAGCGCACCGGCGTTGTGGACCAGCACGTCCAGCCGGTCGTGGTCGGCGGCGAACTCCTCGGCCGCGGCGCGCACCTGGACCAGGTCGGCCATGTCGGCGACCAGCACCCCGCCCTGCTCGTTGCCGGTCGACCGGGCGACGTCCTCCCACGCAGCACGGGTGCGGCCCAGGTCGCGGCCGAGGAGCGTCACGGCGGCGCCGCAGGCCGCGAGCTGCCGCGCCGCGGCGTGGCCCAGGCCCGACGTGCCACCGGTGAGCAGCACCACACGGCCCGAGAGGTCGTAGGAGTCGACGGGGCGCCAGTGGTCCAGACGGGCCCGGGCGTCGTAGCCGAGCCGGGTGAAGCTGGGCGCGACCGGCAGCTCGAGTGCGGCGTCGACCGCGTTGCGGAGCAGACCCATCACCCCAGGGTCACTTTACGAACTCGCCTTCGAGGACGCGGCGCAGGCCGGCCGCCGCGCGGTCGCCGACCTTGTCGAACCCGGCCGCCATCAGGGCGTCGGCAACGTGCAGCGGGCCTCGGAGCCGGACCTCGGCGTCGTAGGTGACGGTGCACCCCTGCCCGTCGGGCTCCACCACGACGCGGTCGTGCGAGGTCATCCAGAGGTTGGAGGCCTCGACCACGACCGACGTGGTGGGCCGGAAGGTCAGCGTGCGGTAGCGCAGGGTCATGTCGCCGACAGGTCCGGCGACGGTCACGTCGAACGACGCCCCGGGCCCCGCGCCGTTGCCGTCGACCTGGGCGACCCGCCTCACGCCAGGGTCCCAGTCGGCGAAGTGGCGCAGGTCCGCCATGTAGGCGAACGCGTCCTCGGGCGACATCGCGGTGCGGACGGTGGTGACGTAGCGGGCCATGCCCACAGCCTGCCGCGGCGGGTGCTGCGGGGCCTAGGCCCCGGGCCATGCGTCACCCCGGCACGCTGTCCGATCGATGGCATCCGTACCTGTGTAGGGTTTGGCCGCTCTGCGAGACGGGGGAACCGGGTGACGGCGACGACCACTGACGACAGCACGGCCAACGAGCACGAGGTCGTCCCCGACGCGCTGCTGTTCGACGCCAACGCGGTGGTGGGCGGCTACGAACGGTCCCCGGCCGACGTGCTGCGGGTCCTCGGGTTCGCCGTACTGACGCTCGTGCTCATGGCGCTCACCCGCTGGGGCCGTGAGTCGATCCTGGGCATCGAGAAGAGCCTGCTCGAGCTGCTGGGCTTCCTGACCCCCACTTGGGAGCGGGTGCTCGGCGGTCTGCTGCAGATCGTGGTCGCGCTGGTCCTGGTCATGAACTTCCTGCTGCCGCTGGTGACCAGGCGGTTCCGCCTGTTCGGCTACGTGGTGCTGGTGACCGTGCTGGGCGCGATCGCCTCGCTGGGGGTCCAGAACGCCTCCAATTTCTCGGACAACCCGGTGATCGTGAACCGCGCCGCCGAGCTGGCCGGCGTCCCCCGGACCTTCCCGGCGCCGTGGGCGCTCACGGGCATGGCCGCCATCTTCGTGGTGGCCGGACCGTTCGTGACCGACCGCTGGCGCAAGGCCGGGGCGTGGACCCTGGCCGTGGTCGTCGGGCTGCGGCTGGTCGTGTCGTCCTACCTGCCGCTCGACACGTTCGTCTCCGTCGCGCTCGGCGCAGCCGTCGGTGCGCTCGTGCTGGCGGTGCTGGGCCGGCCCAACCACCGGCCGACGGTCGGTGCCGTGGGCGCCGCGCTGCGGGCCAACGGCCTGGACGTCGCCGAGATCCACCCGGCGTCGGTGGACGCCCGCGGCTCGACCCCCTACTTCGCCACCCTGTCCGACGGCACCAAGGTGTTCGCCAAGGCCCTCGGCAACGAGGAGCGCAGCGCCGACCTGCTGTTCCGGCTGTACCGGGCGCTGCGGTTCCGCCACCTGGGCGACTACCGGCCGTTCTCGTCGTTGCGCCGGACCGTGGAGCACGAGGCGTTCGTGGCGCTGGTGGCCCGAGACGTCGGCGTGCGCACCCCCCGGCTGCGGGCCGTGACCCAGGTGGGCTCCGACTCCATGGCCCTCGCCTACGACCAGATTGCCGGCTCGTCGCTGGACTCGGTCCCGGCCGAGGCGCTGACCGACGAGGTGCTGGCCGACCTGTGGGGCCAGGTGGCGCTCATGCAGCGGCACCGGATCGCCCACCGCGACCTGCGCAAGGCCAACGTGTTCCTGGACGCCCAGGGCGACGCCTGGATCATCGACTTCGGGTTCAGCGAGGCCGCCGCCGACGACACGCTGCTCGAGACCGACATCGCCCAGTTCATGGCCGCCCTGGCCATCGACGTCGGCGTGGACCGCACGCTCGACGCCGCCATCGCCGCCGTCGGGACCGACGCCGTGGCGGGCTCGCTGAGCCGGCTGCAGCGCAAGGCCCTGAGCGGTGCCACCCAGACCCGCCTGAAGGACCACCCGCAGCTGCTCGACGAGCTGCGGACCGAGGCCGCCGCCCGGTGCGGGATCGACCCGCCCGAGCTCGAGCCGCTCGACCGCGTCAACGGCAAGAAGATCTTCACGCTCGTCATGCTGGCGGCGGTCACGTACTTCCTGGTCCCGCAGCTGGCCGACCTGCCCGGCATCTTCGGCGAGATCAAGGACGCCAGCTGGGGCTGGGCCGTGCCCACGGTCCTGGCGTCGGTGTTCACCTACGTCGGCGCGGCGATCAGCCTGACCGGCGCCGTCCCGGCCCGGTTGCCCGCGGGACCGACGTTCACGGCCCAGGTCGGCTCGTCCTACGCCTCCAAGCTGGCCCCTGCCGGCTTCGGCGGCATGGCCCTGAACGTCCGCTACCTGCAGAAGGTGGGCGTGGACACCGCCGTGGCCACGTCGTCGGTCGGCCTGAACAGCGTCGGCGGCGTGGTGGGCCACATCACCATGCTGATGCTGTTCCTGCTGTGGGCCGGACGCGACGCCTTCGGGTCCATCGAGCTGCCCGACCCCCGCGTGTTCCTCTACGGGATCGGCGTGGTCGCGGTGATCGGCCTGGTCGCCATGGCGATCCCGCCGGTCCGCCACATCGTGGTGACCAAGCTCTGGCCGATCATCGCCAAGGCCGGCGCCGGCCTGCGCGAGGTGCTGAGCCGCCCCGGCAAGCTGGCGCTGCTGATCGGCGGCTCGGCCATGGTGAGCCTCTCGTACATCACGGCCGTCTACTTCGCCGGCCAGGCGTTCGGCTGCGACCTGAGCTACGCCCAGATCGGGGCCATCTACCTGGCCGGGTCGGCCGTGGCCACCGCCGCCCCCACCCCGGGCGGTCTGGGGGCGCTCGAGGCGGCGCTGATCGCCGGGTTCGTGGCCGCCGGCGTGAGCCGCAACGTGGCGGTCCCCGTGGTGTTCTTCTACCGGCTCGCGACGTTCTGGCTGCCGATCCTGCCGGGTGCGTTCAGCTTCGGGTGGCTCCGCCGCCACGACTACCTGTGACCGGCTCGGGGCTCCGGTGACCGACGAGCCGGCCACCCCGACGCACCAGCTGGTGCGTCGCCGGGAAGAGGTCCCCAAGTTCGTCGCCGCGCTCGCCGTCCTGGGCGGCACCACCGCAGTGGCGCTCCGGGGCGTGCCCGGCTGGGAGGAGCAGGTCTTCGAGGCCGTGAACGGCCTGCCCGACGCGCTGGAGCCGGTGCTCTGGGCGCCCATGCAGCTGGGCAGCCTGTTCGGCCCGGCGCTCGTGGCCGGCGGCACGTGGCTGGCGTGGCGCCGCCGACCGGGCTGGTGGCGGCCGACGGCCGGGTCGGTCGTGGTCGGGCTGGTGGCGTGGCAGCTGGCCAAGGTGGTCAAGGACACCGTCGAGCGCGGCCGCCCGGGCGACGTGCTGGAGGAGATCGTCCGCCGGGCCGGCACGCCCGCCGACGGGCTCGGGTTCGTCTCCGGCCACTCGGCCGTGGCCTTCGGGCTCGCCGCGGTGCTCTCGCCCTACCTGGGCCGACGCGGCCGCTGGGCCGCCTACGGCCTGGCCGCGCTGGTCGGGTTCGCCCGCGTGCACGTGGGCGCCCACCTGCCGCTCGACACCGTGGGCGGCGCGGCGCTCGGCGTCACGCTGGCGCTGGTGTGGCACCTGGCCGTCGGCATCCCGGACAACGCGCCGGTGTTCCACGGCCGGTACGCCGGCCCGGCCACCTAGGCCGGGTCACGGCCGCTCCCGCTAGGGGATCGTCGGCGTCGTGACCCCGGCGATCGGCGTCAGGTTGAGGTTCGCGCTCACGAAGTCCCCGAGCTGGTCCCCCGCAGTCGGTCCGCCGAGCACGCCGGCAAGGCACTCGACCAGGACGTCGCCGGCCGTCGGCACGTCGACCCACCCGGTCCCCGACAAGGTGCCGACGGTCGCCAGCTGGACGGTCTCGACCGGCGAGAGGACGGTCGTGGGGTCCTGCGGGAACCCGCCCTGTGGCTCGTAGAAGAGCCGGCAGCTGGCAGCGAGGTCGGCGCCGCCGAGTGCCGTGACCTTGACGGCGAAGTCGACCTTGTACTTGCCGACCGTCACCGGCACCTTCTGCCCGTTGAGCGCATTGACCCATGTGGCGTTGGTGAAGGTGCCACCGCCGGTCGTGCTGGCGCCGAGCAGCGTGAGCGCCGGTCCGGCGGGGCCCTGCGGACCTTCCGGCCCCTGGGCGCCGTCCTGGCCGTCGGTACCGGCGGCACCGGGAGGCCCAGGAGGCCCGGGAGGCCCGGTGATCCCGGCGGGGCCCTGCGGGCCGGCAACGCCCTGCGGTCCGGCGGGGCCCTGCGGGCCGGTCGCGCCGTCCAGGGTGGTGGCGAGCGCCCACTGGTTGTTGACGCACGTGTAGAGCTGGTTGGCCGCGCCCGACAGCGGGACGGACCGGCCGGTGAGGCACGCGCCACCGACGCTGGCGATCGGGTAGCCACCCACGGTCGCGGCCCCGGCGGCCGGCACGACCAGCAGCGCAGTGAGCCCGGCGACGGCGATCGCAGTGCGGAGGGTTCTGGTGGTCATGCGGTGCTCCCGTGCGTGGGTGGCCCTGCGCTCGCGAGGACCTCAGACCCCCGAACTCTACATAGGTACGGTCGGCGCCCGTCCGCGCCCGGCCGGTGGGGCCGGCGGCGGAGGAGGAGTGGCGGCAGAGGAGGCGGGGCGGCGGAGGGGGACCGAGCGCGTCAGCGGGGCGGCCGGCGCCGGGACCGGGGGACCAGCTCGCCGCCGTACTGTCCGGGCCGCACCTGCGTGAGGATGCCGCGCTCGCGGGCCTTGACGATCCACCCGACCACGGTGCGGCGCGACACCTGGTGCTCGTCGGCCATCCGTTGCGCGTACCCCCGGCCCCACGACAGGTACTCGGTCGCGACGTCCTCCAGGAACTCGTCGGTGAGCCGGCCGTCGACCAGGTCGCGCTGGCGGGCCACGTGCGGGTAGCCGGTGAAGGGGAAGTCCTGCTCGAAGGGGTCCAGCCCGTCGGCCAGCATCGCCGGGACGATCCGGCAGACGGCGTCGAGCGGCGTGGCCCAGCGGAACTCGCGCTGCAGGCGCAGCACGTCCAGCCCCCGGTCGCCGCGCAGCTCCAGGTGGCAGAGCGCCGGCGCGCCGTCGACCAGGTCCACGGTGGCCTCGATCCGCCAGACCTCGCGGCGGCTGGCAGGGTCGACGTGGACCAGGTCGAGCACGACCGGCAGGTCGACCACCTGGCCGTTCTCGGCGGTCCAGGTCCGGCGGGGACGGCCAGGTGCTCGCCGAAGCCGGGACGAGGTCCCTGTCGCGCGTCCGGCTGGGGGCGTGGCCATGGCGTGACCTTACGTGGTTCCGCCGGGGCTTACGTAGCGGCGCACCCGGGAATCCGTACCCATGTACGGTCGTCCATTGATCGCCCCGGCAACTTCACAAGGAGTCCTGCATGCCGCGCACCCGAACCACCCGCACCGCCTTGGCAGTCGGCGCACTGGCACTGGCCCTGACGGCCG
>CAIYXG010000159.1 GCA_903930035.1 uncultured Actinomycetes bacterium
CGGCCTGGCGCTCCTGCTCGACACCGTGCCGTGGTGCCGCAACCTGCCCCTCCACCGCCGGCTCGCCCCCTACCGGGCCGACCACCTGGCGGCCACGGGCGCGGGCCGGCCGGGGACGGCCCAGCTCGTGGACGACCTGGTCGACCGAGCGGCCGGCGCACTGGGAGGCCGCGGCCAGCTCGCCGACCGACTGGCGCGCGCCGGTGCCACCGAGACCCCCGCCGCGGTGCGGGCGCGCCGGTTCTCCACGGCGGTCGTGGCCGCACTCGTCGCCGCGGCCGGCGCAGTCTGGTGGCAGCCGGGCTGGACGGCCGCGGCCGCGCTGGTCGCCGGTGGGGCCGTCGCCCCGGTCGTGGTCGACGAGGTCCGTCTGGGGACCCTGGCGCACCGTCGGGCCGAGCGGGTCCGGCGCGAGCTGCCCGTCGTGGCGGAACAGCTCGGCATGCTGCTGTCGGCCGGCTACTCGCTGCCCGGCGCGCTGCAACGGCTGGCCCGACGGGGCAGCGGCGTCGTCGCCGAAGGTCTCGACCAGGTGGTCCGCCGTCTTCGACAGGGCGAGCCGGAGCGCGACGCGCTCGAGGCATGGGCGTCCTCCACCGGCGTCGACGGCGCGTCACGGCTCGTGCGGGTGCTCACCATCCACCGGCAGGCCGGCGACCTCGGCCAGCTGATCTCCGACGAGGCTCGGGCGGTGCGGGCCGAGCACCACCGGGCCCTGCTCGAGTCCATCGCCCGGCGCGGCCAGCTCGTCTGGATCCCGGTCACCGTCGCGACGCTCGTCCCCGGGCTCGTCGTGCTCGCCGTCCCCTTCGCCAGCGCGATGTCCCAGATCACCGGCGGCGGCTGACCGGACCCGGCCCCCCCCCCCACCACCACCCAGCGGGCCGACCGGCCCGCCCGACTGCAAGGAGCAGCACCCTGTCCACACTCTCTCCCCGACCCGGCCGCCGGCCGGCGCGCCCCCGCCGCTCCGAGGTTGGCGAAGGGGTGATCTCCACCGCCATCGCCGTCCTCATCGTGGCGTTCCTCGGCATTGCGCTCTGGAAGGGGTTCGACGGGATGGTCACCGGCGCCACCGACAGGACCCGGGCCCAGGTCGAGCAGATCGGACGATGAGCGTGCGCACCGCACCGACGGCCACCCGCTGCGGCGAGCGCGGGACGAGCCTGCTCGGGACGGCGTTCGGCGTCGCGGTCCTGCTGACGCTGACCGCGTTCGCGGCCGACGTGGGCATCGGCCTCTGGGCACGGTCCCTCGTCGACGCCGCGGCGTCCGACGCCGCCCGGGAGATTGCGGCGCTGCCGCCGGACCGGTCCGGGCCCGACCGGGCCGCGGCGGCGGTGTCCCGTGCCCGGTCGTCGCTCGGGCCCTTCGGCGACCGGGTGGCCATGACCGTGGGAGCCACCGCCGACGCCGTGACCCTCCGTGTCACTGCGCCGTCGCTGGCGCTCCTGCCCCGCGTCGCCGGCGGCGGGTCGCTCGTGGGTGGTGTCGACCGGACGGTCGTGGTGCGCCGGGAGGACCGGTGAGGCCACGCTGCCGGCGCTCCGAACGAGGTGCGGCCGCCGGGGCCGAGGTCCTGGCCGTCGGCGTGCTGGTGCTCGTGACGACGGTGCTCGCACTGGCCGCCGCATGGGGCGTGGTCGACACCCAGACCGCGCTCGACGACGCAGCCCGCGAGTATCTCCGGACCTACACCGAGCAGCCGGACCCCGCGACCGCGGCCCGCACCGCCGCAGCGGCAGCCCGGGCCGTGCTCGACCGACGCGGCACGCCCCTCCGGGCGCTCCGTCTGGTACCGCCGCCGCCCGAGCAGTTCGGCCCGTGCGCCGACGCACGCGTCGAGCTGCACGTCGCCGTGCCTCGCGTCCGGCTCCCCTTCGGCCACGAGTTCGGCGCCGTCCACCTGGTCGCCAGGGCCGAGGAGCTCGTCGATGCCCACAAGGAGGTGCAGCGTGGCCCCGCCTACGACCCCGCCCGTACGCCCTGCGCGACG
>CAIYXG010000160.1 GCA_903930035.1 uncultured Actinomycetes bacterium
CGCTTCACGTGGACCCGCCCCGACGGCCGCACCATCCACTCACAACGCGCCACCGACCACACCCACGCCACCCAGACCGCACGCTCCACCCAGTCCGCCCAGTCCGCCCGGGCGACCGCAGCGCAGACCAGCCACGCACCCTCGGCCGCTGGACCCATCGCCCACGCACCCATCGCCAATGCACCACCAGGCCCGGACCGGGAGTAGCGGGAGTAGCGGAGTAGCAGGGGGTGGGAGGAGGAGCCGCCGCGGCACCGCCGTCAGGGAGCCGCGCTCAGGCCGCGGACGGTTCTGGCGGCTCCGCGCGCAGCAGGTCGTGGAGCTCTTGCCAGTAGGGCGAGCGTGCCGTCGCGCCCGAGGGGTTGGACACCAGGAACCCGGCGAACAGCACCGTCACGCCCACCGCGAGCCAGAGGCCGAAGTCGACCATCGTGTCGCCCGTCGTGAAGAACGCGCCGCCCGTGCCCAGGATCACGGTGCCGACGGCGATCAGGACGTTGGTGAGGGCGAGACGGCCGGGGGTGATGCCGCCCCGGACCACCGTCTCGGCCTGCGTCCGCCGGAGCCGGAGCAAGGACACGGCGGACCACACGGCTCCGCCGATCAGCACGACCGACGCCACGCCGGAACCCACCGCGGCCATGACCCTCGGGCCGACCCCGAACACCTCTTTGCCGGACGGGATCCCGGGGACGTCGAGCGATGCGCCGATGGGTGCGGTCAGCACGACGCCGGCGCAGAACGCAGCGGTCAGGTTGAGGGCACGGCGCACCCGGTCGCCCCGCCGCTCGCCCCCCAGCAGGTAGACGGTGCCGAGTGCCAGGTAGGGCACGTTCAGGATGGCGCCGAACAGGTAGAAGGAGCGGAACGTGACGGGCCCCCAGCCGATCCCGGCCGCCAGGAAGTAGGCGAGCGACGCCAGCGCGAACATCGCCATGGACACGGTCCAGGCCAGCTCGTGGGCGCGACGGCGGCGGCGGTAGCGCTCCAGGGTCGAGAGGCAGAAGGCCGTCGACATCAGGGTCGCAACGGCCCCGGCAGCAGCGGCGGCGGACACGCCCACAGCATGGTCGGGTCGAGGCCCTCCGGCCAATGCGCGCCGGGTCCTGGCGTCGCCCTCCCGACTTTGTGAACTCGTGAACGTTCCCGGTACCGTCCGGGACGTGGCAGAGCAGCGTCGTCGGAACATTCCTGACGCCACCGTGGCGCGGCTGCCCGTGTACCACCGCTGCCTGCTCGACCTGCAGGCCGAGGGCCGCGACACGGTGTCGTCCGAGCAGCTCGCCGAGGCCGCCGGGGTCAATGCCGCCAAGGTGCGCAAGGACCTCTCCTACTTCGGGTCCTACGGTACCCGCGGCGTGGGGTACGAGGTCGACCGGCTGCTGGTGGAGGTCCGCCGGGAGCTGGGCCTGACCCACGACTGGCCGTGCGTCATCGTCGGCGCCGGCAACCTGGGCTCGGCCCTCGCCAAGTTCGCCGGCTTCCGGGAGCGTGGCTTCACCATCGTGGGCATCGTCGACGTCGCCGACGGCACGGTGGGCCGCAAGCTCGGCGGTCTCGTCGTCCGGCACGAGTCCGACCTGCCGCAGCTCGTCGCGGAGCACGACGTCGCGATCGGCGTCGTCGCCACACCGCCCGCCGCCGCCCAGGGTGCTGCCGACACGCTCGTGGCGGCGGGCGTGACCTCGATCCTGAACTTCGCGCCGATCGTGCTCGACGTCCCCGCCCACGTGATGGTCCGACAGGTCGACCTGGCCGTCGAGCTCCAGATCTTGGCGTTCCACGAGGAGCGTCGGGCGGCCACCCCGGCCCGCCGCACCCCGGCCCGCCGCCGCGTCCCGTCGTGAGCCTGGTCCTCTCCTGGGACCTGTCGGGCCGGACCTGCGTGGTCGTGGGAGGCGGTCCCGTCGGTACCCGGCGTGCCCGTGACCTGGTGGCGGCCGGCGCCCGCGTCACGGTCGTCGCCCCCGAGGTCGGCGAGACCCTGGCGGCACTGGCCGGGTCCGGGGACCTCGACCTGGAGCAGGTCCCTGCCACCCCCGAGCTCCTGGACCGGGTGCTGGCAGGCGCTGCGCTCGTCGTGGCCGCGACCGACGACCCCCAGGTCAACCAGCTGGTGTCGGAGGTGGCCCGGCAGCACGGCGTCCTGGTCAACCGGGCCGACGACGCACCGGCCGGGGACGTGACATGGACCACAGCCGTCCACCGCGGACCGGTCCGCGTGTCGGTGTCCACCGCGGGCCAGGCACCAGCAGTGGCACGGTTCGTGGCCCAGCAGCTCGACGACCACCTGGACGGCGTGCTGGGGCTCGACGAGGACCAGCTGGCCGCCCTGGTGACCGTCGTCGCCGAGGTGCGTCGTAGTCTGCGGGACGACGGGCGCAGCCCCGCCCCGGTCGATTGGCGGTCGGAGCAGGCGGCGACCATCCTTGAGGCCGTCCGTTCGGGTCGGGCGGCAGAAGCGAAGGAGCGCCTGCAGGCGTGGCAGTCGTCGTAGTCGGAGCGAACCACCGGACCGCACCCCTCGAGCTCCTCGAGCGGATGGCTGTCGACGCGGACCGCATGCCGAAGCTCCTGCACGGCCTCGACGCCGGCGAGCACTCGTCCGAGGTGGCGGTGCTGGCGACCTGCAACCGCACCGAGGTGTACCTGATCGCCGAGCGGTTCCACGGCACCTACGACGAGGTCCGGGACTTCTTCGCCGACCTCACCTACCTGCCGCCGGAGCACTTCGCCGACAACCTCTACGTCCACTACGACGAGGCGGCCGTGCGCCACCTGTTCGAGGTCGTCGCCGGTCTGGACTCCGCCGTGCCGGGCGAGCACGAGATCCACGGCCAGGTCCGTCAGGCCTGGGAGCTGGCGATGTCCGAGGGCACGGCCCGCCGCGGCCTCAACCTGCTGTTCCGCCACGCGGTCGAGGTCGGCAAGCGGGCACGGTCCGAGACGCGGATCGGCCAGGGCATCACGTCGGTCTCGCAGGCCGCCGTGCTGCTGGCCGCCCAGCGGCTGGAGTCCCTCCAGGGCCGCACGGTCATGGTCGTCGGTGCCGGCTCGGTGGGCCGGGCCGTGGCCTCCTTCCTGTCCGACGCCGGGGTGGGCACCCTGGTGGTCGCCAACCGCTCGCTCGCCGCCGCCGAGTCGCTCGTCGAGCAGACCCGGCTCCGGGCCCCGGAGACGCAGGCCCGTGCCGTCGGCCTCGACGCGCTGGCCGACGAGCTCGTGACCTGCGACGTCGTCATCTCGGCCACCGACTCGCCCGACCCGGTGATCGACGTCCACACCGTGGCCTCGACGCTGGAGCGTCGGACCAGCCCGCTGCTCGTGGTGGACGTCGCCATGCCGCGCGACATCGACCCCCGGGTGGCGCTGCTCGACGGCGTCGACGTGCTCGACATGGGCGACGTGGCCGCGTTCACCGAGGCCTCCAAGGCGGAGCGTGCCCGGGAGGTCGTGGCGGTGCAGGCCATCGTCGACGAGGAGATCCTCCGGTTCGAGGCCGCGGCGTCCGCCCGTGAGGTCGCCCCCGTGATCGGTTCCCTGCACGACCATGCCGAGCAGGTCCGGGCCGCCGAGCTGGACCGGTTCGCCAGCCGGCTGGCCGGTCTGGACCCCGCCGACCGCGAGGTCGTCGAGGCGCTGACCCGCGGCCTGGTCGCCAAGCTGCTGCACGGCCCGTCGGTCCGGCTCAAGGACGCCGCCGGCACGGCCCAGGGTGACCGGCTGGCGGACTCCATCCGCGACCTGTTCGACCTGCCCTAGGCGCCCGCCGTGTCCCTCCGGCTGGCCACGCGCGAGTCCCCGCTGGCCCGCTGGCAGGCGGAGCACACCGCCTCGCTGCTGCGGGCCGCGCACCCTGGCCTGGACGTCGAGCTGGTGCCCATGACGACCGAGGGCGACCGCCGCACCGACGTGCCGCTCTCGGAGATCGGCGGCAAGGGCGTCTTCGTCAAGGAAGTCTCGGCCGCCGTGCTCGAGGGGCGCGCCGACGTGGCCGTGCACTCGGCCAAGGACCTGCCGGCACTGACCGCCGACGGGCTCGTGCTCGCCGCGGTGCCGGCCCGGGGCGACGCGCGCGACGCACTCGTGGGCTGCCGGCTGCAGGACCTGCCGACCGACGGCGTCGTCGCCACGGGCTCGGCCCGCCGGCGCGCCCAGCTCGCCCGCCTGCGTCCGGACCTGCAGTTCCAGGACCTGCGCGGCAACATGGCCACCCGGCTGGCCCGGGCCGACGAGGTGGACGCCGTCGTGGTCGCCGCCGTCGCGCTCGAGCGCCTCGGCCTGGCCGACCACCTCACCGACGTCCTCCCCGTGGGCCTCATGGTCCCGCAGGTGGGCCAGGGTGCGCTGGCGCTCGAGTGCCGGTCGGACGACGCACCCGTCCGGGACCTGCTCGCCGCGCTGGAGGACCCCGCCGACCGCCGCCGCGTGGACGCCGAGCGGGCGTTCCTGGCCGAGCTCGGCGGTGACTGCACGCTGCCGGCCGGTGCCCACGCGCTCCCTGGCGACGACGACGCCCTCGTCCTGCGCGCCGTGCTGTCCGACGGCCACGGCCGCACCGAGCAGCACCTGTCGTCGGGCCACGACGCCGACGCGCTCGGCCGCGGGGCGGCCCGTGAGCTGCGCCGGCTCCTGGACCTGGAGCCCGGCGCATGACCGTCTACCTGGTGGGCGCCGGGCCGGGCGACCCCGGCCTGCTGACCGTGCGGGCCGCCGAGCTGCTGGCCACCGCGGAGGTCGTCGTGCACGACCGGCTGACCCCCGCCGAGCTGCGCGGGCTGGCCCCTGCGGACGCCGAGCTGGTCGACGTCGGCAAGCACCCCGGCGGCCCGGCCGACGCCCAGACCCGGATCAACGAGCTGCTCGTCGACCTGGGCCGGAGCGGCCGCCGTGTGGTCCGGCTCAAGGGCGGGGACCCGTTCGTGTTCGCCCGGGGTGCCGAGGAGGCCCTCGCGCTGTCCCGGGCCGGGATCGACTTCGAGGTGGTGCCCGGGGTGACCTCGGCCGTGGCCGCGCCCAGCTCGGCGGGCATCCCGGTGACGCTGCGCGGCCACTCGGCCTGGGTGACGGTCGTGACCGGCCACGAGGACCCGGCCAAGGGCGAGCCCGAGGTGGACTGGGAGGCCATGGGCGCGCTGGGCGGCACGCTGGTGGTGCTCATGGGGGTGCGGCGCTGGCCCGAGATCGCCGCCCGGCTGGTGGCCGGGGGGCGCGACCCGTCCACGCCGGCCGCCGCCGTGCGCTGGGGGAGCCGGCCCGAGCAGCAGACCGTGCGGGGCACGCTCGGCTCGCTGGACCTGTCGGACCTGGGCCCGCCGGCCACGGTGGTCGTGGGCGAGGTGGCGGCGGTCGACCTGAACTGGTTCGAGGCCCGGCCGCTCTTCGGGCGGACGGTGGTGGTGACCCGCACCGCCGAGCAGGCCGGCGAGCTCTCGACCCGGCTGCGCCGACTCGGTGCCCAGGTGCGGGAGGTCCCGACGATCTCGGTGGAGGACCCGGCCGACGGGGGCGCGGCGCTCCGCGGGGCCGTCGCCGCCGTGCGCGACTACGAGTGGGTCGTCCTGACCTCGCCCAACGGGGCACGGCGGTTCTGTGCCGGGCTGCGCGACGGCCGCGACCTGGCCGGGGTGCGGCTCGCCGCCATCGGCCCCGGCACCGCCGACGTGCTGGCCCAGCACCATCTGGTGTGCGACCTGGTCCCCGAGCGGTTCGTGGCCGAGGGCCTGCTCGAGGTGTTCCCGGCGCCGTCGGGGAGCCGTCGGGTGCTGCTGGCCCGGGCCGAGGTGGCCCGCGACGTCCTGCCCGACGGGCTGGCGGCGGCGGGCTGGGAGGTCGACGTGGTCGCCGCGTACCGCACGCGGCCCGCCGTGGTGGACCCGTCGACCGCCGCAGAGGTCGCCGCGGCCGACGCCATCACGTTCACGTCCTCGTCGACCGTGACCAACTACGTCGCGACGGGCGCACCGCTGCCGCCGGTGGTCGCCGCGATCGGCCCGGTCACGGCGGCCACGGCCCGCGAGGCCGGCCTGACGGTCACGGTCGAGGCGGCCACCCACACGCTCGACGGCCTGGTCGACGCGCTCGTCGCACACTTCTCGGCATGAGGCGGCCATGACCGACCTCACCGTGGTCCTGGACTTCGACGGGCTCTTCCTGGACACCGAGTGGTGCGAGTACCGCACCGTGGCCGACGTCTTCGTGGCCCACGGCACCGAGCTCTCGCTCGACCTGTGGCTCACGTTCATCGGGACCACCGACCACCCTCACTGGGCCGACGTGCTCGAGGAGCAGCTGGGCCGTGCCATCGACCGGCCCGAGTGGGTCCCGGCCCGCCGGCTGGCCGCCGTGGAGTGCGCCCGGGGGCTGGACCTCCTGCCCGGCGTGGTGCCCCTGCTCGACCAGTTCGACGAGGCCGGCGTCCGCTACGGCGTCGCGTCGTCGTCGCCCGCCGACTGGGTCGGGCTGCACCTGGGGGAGCGGGGCCTGCTGGACCGGATGGCGACCGTGGTGACCGGCGACGAGGTGCACCGCACCAAGCCCGACCCTGCGCTCTACCGGCTGGCCTGCGAGCGGCTCGGCGCCGACCCCGCCACGGCCGTGGCCGTCGAGGACTCGGTGCACGGCGTCACGGCGGCCAAGGCCGCCGGCATGTTGGCCGTGGCCGTCCCGAGCTCCCTGACGCGGTCCATGGACTTCTCCCACGCCGACCTGCAGGTGCCGTCGTGCGAGGACCTCGACGTCGCCCGGCTGGCGTCGCTGGTGGCCGGGCTGGGCGGCTAGCGGGACGCGACCCGTAGGATTCTGTCGTGGCCTTCCCCGAACGACGCCTCCGCCGGCTCCGGCGCACCCCGGCCCTCCGCCGCCTGGTCGCCGAGACGCGCCTGTCGGTCGACGACCTGGTCGCCCCGCTGTTCGTCCGGGAGGGGATCGAGGAGCCGCAGCCGGTCGTGTCGCTCCCGGGCGTGGTGCAGCACACCCGGTCCTCGCTGCGCCAGGAGGTGCGCGAGCTGGTGGACCTCGGCGTGCCCGCCGTCATCCTGTTCGGGGTGCCGGCCCAGAAGGACGCCGTCGGCTCGGGGGCCTCGGACCCCGACGGCATCGTGCAGGTCGCGCTGCGCGACCTGCGCGACGAGTTCGGCGACCAGGTGGTCCTGATGGCCGACCTGTGCCTCGACGAGTACACCGACCACGGCCAC
>CAIYXG010000161.1 GCA_903930035.1 uncultured Actinomycetes bacterium
ATCTGGCAGCACCGTTGCGCGGTAGGCGGCGTCCTGGGCGTCGAACAGCTCCCAGCTGGGCATCGACACGACGCGTGCGGCGGTGCCGTCCGCGGCCAGGAGCTGCGCCGCCTCGACGGCGACGGCCACCTCGGTCCCGGTCCCGACCAGCACCACGTCGGGGGCCGGCGGGTCGAGCACGACGTAGGCGCCGCGGGCGAGCCCGTCGGTCGCGCGCTCTGCAGTGCCCTCGAGGACCGGGGTGTTCTGCCGGGACAGGACGAGGGCGACGGGCGCGTGGTGGTCCACGATCCAGCGCCATGCGGCGGCGACCTCGTTGCCGTCGGCGGGGCGGAGCACCACCAGGTCGGGGACCAGCCGGAGGCTCATGACGTGCTCGACCGGCTGGTGGGTGGGCCCGTCCTCGCCGACGCCCACCGAGTCATGGCTCCACTGGAAGACCGCCTTGGCGCTGCTCAGCGCCGCAAGACGGACCGGCGGGCGCATGTAGTCGCTGAACACCAGGAAGGTGCCGCCGACGGGCAGCACGCCGCCGTGGAGGGCGGCCCCGACGAGCACCGAGCCCATCGCGTGCTCGCGGACGCCGAAGTAGACCTGTCGGCCGGCCCGGTCGGTGGTGGAGAGCTCGCCGGCGCCCTTGAGGGCCGTGCCGGTGTTGCCGGTCAGGTCGGCGCCGCCCGCCATCAGCCCGGGGACGAGGTCGACGACGGCGTCCAGGCACTTCTGCGCCGCCACGCGGGTGGCGGGGGACTCGCCGACCTCGAAGGTGGGCAGGGCGTCGGCCCACCCGGGCAGGCCGCCGCCCGTCCAGCAGGCCTCCCACTCGTCGGCGCGGCCGGCCAGGGCCTGCGCCGAGCGGGCGTCCCAGTCGGCCCGGGCCGCGGCGCCGCGCGCCCCGGCGGCACGGTACGTCGCGAGCACGTCCTCGGGGACCCAGAACGGCTCGTCCGGGATCCCCATGACCGCCTTGGCGGCCGTGATCTCGGCGGCGCCGAAGGCCAGGCCGTGGGCTGCCGGGTCGTCGGTCTTGTCCGGCGACGGGTAGCCGATGTGCGTCCGGACCACGACGAGCGAGGGACGCTCGGTCTCGGACATCGCAGTGCGCAGGGCCGCCTCGAGCGCGTCGAGGTCCTCGCCCTGCTCGCCGATGTCGAGCACGTGCCAGCCGTACGACTCGAAGCGTCGCACGGCGTCGTCGCTCAGCGAGAGCTCGGTCGGCCCGTCGATCGAGACGTGGTTGTCGTCGTAGACGTACACGAGCTTGCCGAGACCCAGGTGGCCGGCCAGCGACGCCGCCTCGTGGCTCACGCCCTCGGCCAGGTCGCCGTCGCCGACGAGGGCAAAGACGTGGTGGTCCACGACGTCGGCCCCGAACCGCTCGCGCAGCTGCTGCTCGGCGATGGCCATGCCGACGCCGTTGGCGAAGCCCTGGCCCAGCGGGCCGGTGGTGACCTCCACGCCGGCCGTGTGGCCGACCTCCGGGTGGCCGGGCGTGGCCGAGCCCCACTGGCGGAAGTCCTTGAGGTCGTCGAGCGTGAGCCCGTAGCCCGTGAGGTAGAGCATCGAGTACTGCAGCACCGAGGCGTGCCCGCAGCTGAGGATGAAGCGGTCGCGGTCGGCCCAGTCGGGCGCGGCGGCGTCGTACTTCATGATCCGTGTCCACAGGACGTGGGCGAGGGGGGCGAGGGCCATCGCCGTGCCCTGGTGGCCGGACCGCGCCGCGGCGGGGGCGTCCATGGACAGGCCGCGCACGACGCTGATGGCGCGCTGCTCGAGCGCAGGGTCGATGGCGGGGGCGGGGGTGGGGCCGGACATCGGCGGGTTCTCCTCGTCGTGGACGGGCCGATGGTAGTGGGGCCGCAGCGTGGTCCCGGACGGGCGTCAGCCGAACAGCACGACCGTCGCCGAGGCACCGTGCACGAACGACCGTCCGCCGACCGGGCCGACCTCGGCGCCCGTCACGACACCGGCGACGGGGGCGCCGTCGAGCGCCTCGTGGACGAGCGCCGCGTCGTGGTCGGGCTCCCCGAAGAGCCGGGCGCCACGTGCCGAGCTGGCCAGCACGAGGGCGCCGGCGGCCGACTCGGGGCCCACCAGCTCCTGCAGGTCCTCGTGGGCGGTGGTGGCGTCCCGCACCAGGAACTGGACGGTGTCGCCCACCGCGACCTCGTCGGCGACGCGGAGCGACCCGGCGTCGGGACCCTCGCCCACCACCGGGCGGGCCAGCAGGTCGGCGCGCCCCACGTCGACGACGCGCTCGTCGACGACCCGCCCCAGGAGGCACGCCCGGCGCGCCGGCTCGAGGGTGGTGCCCACGAGCGGGTCCAGCGCCTCGTCGCGCCGGTCGGCCGCCGGGCGCCCGGCCAGCGAGGTCACCACGGCGCTCCGGCCCGTCGGGCCCGCCGACGTACCGGTGACCGTGAGGGGACTGCCGACCGGCCGCCCGCCCTGGGACACCACGGCCCGGACGCCGACCTCGGGCGGCAGGAGCACGCCCACGGCCCCGTCGGTGTGGGCGGCGTCGTCGAGCACGAGCCGGTTCCCGCCCGGGTGGGAGGCCGCGGACGCCGTGCCCCCGACCACCAGCAATTGCGGGGCGCGCCGGGCCAGGTCGTCGAGCAGCGGCTCGAGGGGGAAGGAGTGCGCGTCGGCGAACAGCAGGAGCGTGCCGGCCGCCCCGTCCCAACGGTCGTCGTCCGGCGCCGTGCCGGACGGCCCGGTGCCGTGGTGCCACAGGCGGACCGGCCGTGACGGCGGCGCCGCCCCGCCGGTGCCCAGCGCGAACATCGAGACCGCGGCCCGCTGGTCCACCTCGCGGGGCCCGCCGAGCACCGACGAGGCGCCCAGCGCCAGCGTGACGGTCGGACCGAGCAGGGCCCGGGCGGTGCCGGCGACGTCGTCGAGGGCGCCGAGCAGCGGCGGGGTGACCGCCACCACGAGCAGGTCGGCCCCGGTCCCGACGTGCTCGAGCAGTTGGCCGACGCACTCGCCGACCGCGTGGGTGGCGAGCGGGTGCTCGCTCAGGGCCGCCGCAGTGCGCACGGCCGCCACGTCCGGCTCAGTCCTCGACCGGGGGCAGCAGGGTGTAGGGGACCACCACGGGCTCGCCCAGGTCCAGCCGCGCCCGGGCCTCGACGGTGCCGGGGCCGGGGTAGAGCAGCTCGGCGCGCACGAGCCGGAAGGCGAACTTGCCGGGCTCGACGCTCACGGGCTGGACGTTGCGGGCCACCTGCGTCCCCTCGGGGTCCGCCCCGTCGGCTCCGACGAGGTGGAAGGTCACCTCGAGCGCGGCGTCCGGCCGCTCCCCGGGACCGTTGCGCAGCAGGACCAGCAGGTGCGGCTCGACGGTGCAGGGGAACGGGCCGGGGGCGACCGCCGAGAAGTGGATCCCCGTCACGTCGATGTGGGTGGCGCCTCCCGGGGCCGGCCGGTTCTCCATGTTGTTCATGAAGAGCGCCGCGATGATCTGCATGGGGCGAGGATAGGTCGCGTCGTGAGGGCCTCGGGCTCCACGCGTAGGGTGCCCCTGTGGCCCCGTCGACCCGCACCCTCTCGGAGCAGGACTCCAAGTCGCTCCTGGCCGGGTTCGGCGTGCCCTTCGCCGCCGAGGTCCTGGTGGTCGACGGCCCTGCCGCCCGGGCCGCGGTCGAGTCCGTCGGCGGCCCGTGCGCGCTCAAGCTCTGCGGCGACGCGATCGCGCACAAGACCGAGCGCGGGCTCGTGCGCCTCGGTGTGACGGCGGCGGACGCCGCCGGGGTCGCCGAGGAGCTGCTGTCGGCCGGCCGGCCCGAGGACGGGGTCACCGGCGTGCTCGTGGCCGAGATGGTGCACGGCACCCGCGAGCTGATCGCCGGCGTCGCCCGCGACCCCCAGTTCGGGCCGACCGTGCTGCTCGGCGTCGGCGGGGTCCTCGCCGAGGCGGTGGCCGACGTGGCGGTGCGGCTGCTCCCCGTCGCCCGGGTCGACGCCCTCGAGATGCTCGAGCAGCTGCAGCTGCAGACCCTGCTCGGGCCCTTCCGCGGGGAGCCGGCGGTGGACCCCGGGGCCGTGGCCGACGTCCTGCTGGCGCTCGGCCGCGCCGTCGCCGCCCGGCCCGACATCGTCTCGGTGGACCTCAACCCGCTCGTCGTCCGTGACGGCCGCCCGGTCGCGGTCGACGCCCTGGTCGAGCTCGGGGAGCCTGCGCCGTGAGCCCGACGCCGGCGCAGCTCCGTGCGCTGTTCGAGCCCCGGGGCGTGGTGGTCGCGGGCGCCTCCACGCACCCCGGCAAGTTCGGGTTCGTGACGCTGCACAACCTGCTGGCCGCCGGCTACGCCGGACGCGTGGGCGCCACCAACCTGGAGGGCGCCACGGTGCTGGGCGTCCAGACGGTCCCGGACCTGTCGGACCTCGACGACGGGCCCTGGGACCTGCTGTTCGTCTGCACGCCCGGCGCGACCGTCCCCGGCCTGCTCCGGGCGGCGGCGGCGAAGGGCATCACTGCGGCGTTCCTGACCACGGCCGGCTACGGCGAGGCGGGGGAGCAGGGCCGTGCCGCAGAGGCCGAGCTGGTGGCGCTCTGCGACGAGCTCGGGATCCTGCTGGCCGGGCCGAACGGCCAGGGGGTCGTGTCGACCGCCGCCGGCCTGTGCGCCCAGATCGTTGCGCCGTTCCCCCCGGCAGGGTCGATCGCGGTGGCGAGCCAGTCCGGCAACTTCGTGTCGAGCTTCATGAACTGGTCGTGCGCGACCGGCGTCGGGATCTCGCGGGCCGTGTCGGCGGGCAACGCCGCGGCGGTGGGGGTGGGCGACTACCTCCGGTACTTCGCCGACGACCCGGCGACGTCGGTGTCGCTCGCCTACGTCGAGGGCATCGCCGACGGTCCCCGCTTCGCGGCGGACCTTGCGGCGGCCGCCGCGCAGAAGCCGGTCGTCCTCATGAAGGGCGGGGCCACTGCCGGAGGGGCCCGGGCCGCGGCGTCGCACACCGGGTCGCTCGCGACGGACGACCGGACCTTCGACGGCCTGTGCCGCCAGGTGGGGGCGGTGCGCGCCGGCTCGGTCGAGGAGGCCTTCGAGGCCGCCGCCAGCTTTGCCACCCAGCCGCTCCCCCGGGGCAACCGCGTGATGGTCCTCACGACCGCCGGGGGCTGGGGCGTGGTCACGGCCGACGCCGTCACCCGGCACCCCGACCTGGAGCTCGCCCCGCTGGCCGACGACCTGGCCGCGGCCCTGGACGAGCTGCTGCCGCCCCGGTGGAGCCGCAACAACCCGGTCGACCTGGCCGGCGGCGAGACGCGCGACACCATCCCGCAGGTGCTGGAGCTGGTCGCCAACCACCCGGACGTCGACGCGGTCGTCCACCTGGGCGTCGGGATCCAGGCCAACCAGGCGCGACTGATGCGTGAGGGCCCGTTCTACCCGGACCACGGCCTGGAGCGGATCGTCGACTTCCACGAGCGGCAGGACGCCCGCTACGCGCGTGCCGCGCAGGAGGTCTCGGAGGCGACCGGCAAGCCGGTGCTCGTGGCGACCGAGCTGGCCGTGGCCTTCCCGGACAACCCCGGGCCGGCCGCAGTGCGGGCCGGCGGCAGGCTCTGCTACCCCTCGGCCGACCGCGCCGTCACGGCGCTCGGCCACATGTGGCGGCGCGCCCGGTACCTCCAGCGCCGGGGTGGTGCGTGACGGCACCGGCCCGCCGGTCCCGGCCGCGCTGGCTGCCTGTGGCGCTCGTCGGGGCGGGTGCGGTGCTCCTGGCGGTGCCGCTGCTCGTCGGCCCCGGGACGGCGGTCGCCGCCGGCGCGCCGGCGCCACGGACCAACCCCACGCCGGTGCTCTCCGCCCGCAGGGCGCCCGACCTCGTGCTGGCGCCCGTCGGGCGGCGCAAGGTGGCGGCCGCCGCGGCACCAGTGGTGGCGGCGGCCCCGTCGACCTCCTGCGTGCTGGTGCGTGACGGCGACCTGGTGCTGGTGGGGTCCCAGCCCGGCGAGCCGCTGGCCCCGGCGTCCAACCTGAAGGTGCTGACCGCGGCACTGGCGCTCGACGTCCTGGGGCCGTCCACGACGTTCTCCACCGAGGTGGTCGGACCCGGGCC